>JBILFU010000140.1:0-5629 GCA_044351405.1 Phycisphaerales bacterium | reverse complement strand
CAGGTTGGGGACCAGGTCGTGGCGGCGCCGGAGCTCGACGTCGATCCCGCTGAACGCGCCCTGCGCCGCGATCCGCCCTCGCGTCAGCGAGTTGTAGATGCCGATGCCCCAGAGCACCGCGATCACGGCGACCGCCGCGATGGCCCCCAGCACGATGACGACGATCCCGAGTCCTGCGAGTCCTGCACCCACGGTCGTTCCTCCTTGGGCGCGCCCGGAGCGGACGCGCCTCGACGAATCCTACCCCTTGCCCGCAGAGGCCCGGGCCAGCCGCAGGACGGCCGCGAACTCGGCGGCAGTGACCGGCGAGACGCTCAGCCGGTTGCCCCGCCGCAGGGCCACCATGTCCCGGAGCGCCGCGCACGCCCGCAGCTCCTCGAGCGCCACCGGACGGTCGAACCGCTCGACGAACCGCAGGTCGCGCATCATCCAGCGCGGGCGGTCCCGGGGCGAGGTCGGGTCGTGGTACTCGCTCCGCGGGTCGAACTGCGTGGGGTCGGGCCGCGCATCGCCCGCCACCTCGGCGATCCCCGCGACGCCGGGCGGGTCGGCGTTGGAGTGGTAGACGAGCACCTTGTCGCCGGGGGCCATCGAGTCGCGCATGAAGTTGCGCGCCTGCGGGTTGCGGACGCCCTCCCAGCCGGTGACGCGGTCGCGCCGCAGGTCGTCGATGGAGTAGACGTCGGGTTCGGTCTTGCAGAGCCAGCGGCCGGGCATGCCCCGAGGATATGCCTCAGTTCCAGCTCTCGCCGCGCGGCCACGAGTCGCTGCCCTGCCGGTCCGCGAGCGCGACCAGGCGCTCCAGGTCGAGGAGCGCGTCGCGCACGATCCCCGCGCGCCGCAGCGGGTCGGGCTCGGCGAGCAGCCGGTACCGCGCCTCGGCGTCGCGCACCAGGACGTGTCCGGCCACCTCGACCGCGGCATGGGTCGGCATGTCCGGCCGCCGGAACCACTCGAGCACCTGCCGGGTGCCGTCGAGGCGGCCGAGCCGCGGCCGCAGCAGGATCTCCTCGAACGCGCCGCGCGCACGGTGCATCGGCGGCCGCGGCGCGTGCGGCCGCTCCAGGGGCACGAGTTCCGCCATCCGGTAGGGGCGCCCGGCCTCCGGCTCGTGCATCGCCAGTATCCGCGCGCGTGACACGCCGTGCAGCACCAGGTCGTGGCGGCCGTCGGGGTGGCGGCGGTGGCGGACGATGCGGCCCACGCAGACCACGGGGCGCAGCGGCGGCGTGCCCGCGTACTCGTCGCGCCATGCGGAGCCGGCGAACGTGGCCATCGCGATCGGCGCCGCCGACGGGAGGTCCGGCGGGTCGGCGTCGCCGAGGGCGTCCTCGGTCATCTGCCGGTAGCGGGGCTCGAACACGTGCAGGGCCTGCAGCGCGTGCGGCAGGAGCGCCACGGACGCCAGGGGGAAGAGCGCCACCGGCTGCGAGTAGTCGACATGGTCGGCGTCGAACACGCCCTGATGCTAGGACCTGCGGGCGGCGGACGCGCCGTCACGGCGCACGGGTGCGGAGCTCGAACGCCTCCACGCCCTGCTCGCGCCGCAGGTCGCGGCGGCGCGAGACGGTCTCGCGCCACGCGCCCACCAGCCCCATCGCGCCCACCGTGGCCACCGCGGTCGAGCCGAGCAGGTCGCACTCCGCCACCGGCACGTTGCCGTCCGAGTGGACCTTCATGCGCCGCCACAGCTCGCGCCGCTGGCTGCGGAGCGGGTTCGAGGCGTCGGCCAGGCGGTCGGGCGCCTGCTGCAGGTCCTCGCCGAGGAACGCCGTGGGCGGCGCCTCGAGGAGCGCGGTGCCGAGGCGCCCCCATTCCTGCCAGAAGGCGGAGAGGTCCGCGACCGTCGCGGCGCGGCGCTGCATGCGCGGCACCACGAACGGCAGTCCGAAGAGGTCGACGTCCGCGCCGCCGCCCGCCCGGCGGAGGTCGAGCAGCCTGCGGACGTTGGCGACGGCCTCGTCGTAGCGGTCGAATCCCATGGTCTCGCGGTAGGTGTGCGCGCTTGCCGCGTGCAGCTCGACGCTCACGGCGTCGACCCCCGCCTCGACCATGGACTCGAGCGTGCCGGCGGGCGCGAGCAGCTCGGTGCGCACGTGCACGGCGCGCACGCCCGACTGCCGCGCCATGCGGATGAACTCGGGCAGGTCCGGATGGCGCATCGGGTCGCCCAGGCCCGCGAAGGTCAGCGCGACGTCGCGCGCGTCCCCTACCTGCGACAGGATGCGCTCCATCAGCGCGCGGGTCATCGGCCGCCGCTGGATGGTGCCGTGGCGATGCGGGCTCGCGACCCCGTTGGCGAAGCGCCCGGTGCAGAGCTCGACCACCAGGTGCTGCGGCGCGAACGTGGGGAGCGCGGCGTACTGACGCTCGAGCGCCGCGACGGCCTCGGCGGCGCCCGGGAACTCCGAGCCGAGCTCCGGGAGAAGGGGCTCCAGGCCGCGGCGCATGCGCAGCTTGGCGCGCGGCGAGTCGAAGATGGCGCGCACGGTGGCGATCCGCGCGGCGAACGGCGCGTGCACCACCCAGCGCGGCGCGCCGCGCAGGTCGTAGTTCCACCTCCCGCGGAGCCCGGCCATCGCGCCCACCGTGGCGCCCGGGCCGCGCTCGGCGAGGAAGCGGAGCGCGTCGATCCCGGCGGCGCACGGCGAGAGTCCGGGCGGCGCGTCGCCGAAGACCACGCCCCGGCGACCGACGGCGTCGAAGCGCGCGGCGACGTCCTCGATGCCGGCGCCGCCGGAGACGAGGACCATCGGCCAGTCCGCGCCCACGGCAAGCGCGCCCTCCAGGCGCCGTGCCTCCAGGCACGCGGCGAGCGCGGCGGGCGCGAGCATCTCGTCGAAGACCGTGGTGCCGCCGATGCCGCCGCCCCACATGGAGTCGCACCACATGCGGCTCGCGGCGATCGCCGCGTGCTCCGGGCCGCGCAGCGGGTGCGCGGACGCCTCCAGCTCGACCGGCACGCGCGCGCGGGCCGCCGCGAGGGCGTCCGTCAGGAGCTCCGGCCGATCCGCGAGCACCACCACGCGCTCGACGCACCGTGCCGACGCGATGCGCTCGACGGTCCGGGCCAGCACCGGCCGGCCGCCGAACTCGCTGTCCAGGCGGCGCGGGATCCCGGTGCCGCCGTGTTCCGTGTCCGCCACCACGATCGCCGTGATCGGCCGCACGGGGCCCGGCTCCGGCGCCTCCACGCGCACGGCCGGCACCGCGACCGAGCGGCGTCCCTGCCTCGGCAGCGGGAGCGGGCGGCGCACCACCGCGTGGCGCGCGAGCACCTCGCGCAGCGGCACCTCGGGCGCCTCGGGCACGGCGCCAGCGCCTGAGTCGAGCACGCGGAGGCCGGCGTCGCGGTCGGCGCTCACGAACGCGCGGACGCGGCGCATCGCGGCGTCGTGGAACTCGCGGCGCTGCATCCCCAGCCGCCACTCGAGGGTCGCCAGCGTCAGGAACGGGTTGAGCTGGGCGCTCCACGCGGAGTCCAGCGCTGATCCGCGCACGTGCCACACGCCGTCCAGCCCGAGCGGATCGACGCCGACCAGCACGACGGGGTCGCAGCCGAGGTGGCGCAGGAGCCGGTGCGCGCGTTCCTCCGCCCGGCCGGCGCCGAGGGACCCGAACTGCGCGGAGTCCGGTCCGCCCTCGCCGGTCAGCCGAAGCGGCCCCTCCCACCAGCGGCGCACGGCGCCCTCAAGCACGGCGGGCGCCACCAGCGTCGTCGCGGCCAGGAGCTTCTGGGGCAGCTGCCCGAGGATGGCCTCCAGGTCCGGTTCGTCGACGCCGAGCACCGCGGCATGGGGCGCGATCCCGGCGGCGGCGAGCGGCCGCATCGCGCCCGCCGTGCACGCGAGCAGGTAGCCCGCGCGCGGAGCGTGCTCGGCCAGCGTCGGCATCGCCGCGGCGAGCGACGGACCCTCGGCGGCGAGCACGCCCAGCGTGCCGGCGCAGGCGCCGGAGAGGTCGGCGATGCCGGATGCGCTCGGGTTCGCGACGTCGGGGCGGGCCACGCGGCTAGGCTACGGACGGCCGTGCCGCCGCGCGTGACGGACGCGGACGGCCGCGCGCATGGACCCCGAGCTCCCGGCATCCCCGCTCCTCGTCCGCTGGTTCGCCGAGAGCCCGTGGTCGCTCGCCCTGCCGCTGGCGGTCGCCGCAGCGGTGCTCGGCTGGTGGGGCGCGCGCAACGACCGGGTGCGCCCGATCCTCGCGGCGGTGGGGCTGCTCCTGCTGGCCGCAGGGACGCTCGCGATCGCCGCGTTCCGCACCTCGCCGGGCGAGCACGCCGCGGAGACCGTGCGCGCGCTGGTCTCGGCGGCCGAGCGCGCGGACCTCGACGCGCTGCGGGCGCAGTTCGCCGACGACGCCACCATGCACTACGGAAGCCCGCAGGCGCCGGGGGAGGGGATGGCGTACCTGATGCGCGCGGCCGACTCGCTGCGGGACCGCCGGCGCATCGAGTCCAACGCCGTCACGGAGCTCGCGTTCGCCACCGCGGAACGCGACCGCGGCATCGTCACGCTCGGCTGCCGCACCGAGGTCGTCTCGGGCTACGGCCCGGTGCCGACGCGATGGTGGATCGAGGTCCGCCGGATGCCCGACGGGCGCTGGCTCATCGACCGGCTCGCATGGCTGCGCCTGATGGACCGGGCGCCGGACCGCGGCGCGCTGTGACGGACGCGGCGCCGCGCGCCCCCGTCCCGGTCAGCCCTTCACCGACTCGCGCAGCGCCTCGACCGCGCGCGCGATCCCCGCGCGGTCGACGTCGAGGTGCGTGACCGCGCGCACGCGCTGCGGGTCGAGCGCGATCATCCGCACGCCGCGGCGCTCGAGGCGCGCGCACAGCTCGGGACCGGTGCAGGTGCCGGCGTCGACGTCGAAGAACACCATGTTCGTCGGCACCCGTTCCGGCGCCGTGATCGGCCGCAGCCCCGGCACCGACGCGATCCCCCGCGCGAGCTCGCGCGCGTTCGCGTGGTCGTCGGCGAGGCGCGCCACGTGGTGCTCGAGCGCGAAGAGCGCGGCCGCCGCGAGCAGCCCGCTCTGGCGCATGCCGCCCCCGAACATCTTGCGGAAGCGCCGCGCGCGCTCCAGGAACGCGGCGGGGCCGGCGAGCGCGCTCCCCACCGGGCAGCCGAGCCCCTTCGAGAAGCAGACGCTCACCGTGTCCGCGTGCCGCGCGAAGTCGCCCGGCGAGTACCCGGCCGCGACGCACGCGTTCATGAGGCGCGCGCCGTCGACGTGGACGTGCAGCCCGTGCGCGCGTCCCTCCGCGGCCACCGCCGACCAGCGGTCCATCGCCCACACCGACCCGCCGCCGCGGTTCTGCGTGTTCTCGACGACGAGCATCCGGCTCACCGGGTGGTGGACGTTGCGCGTGCGCACCGCCGCGCGCACGTCGGCGGCGGTGAACTGGCCCGCCTCGCCGCGCACGGTGCGCACCATCGCGCCCGCGAGCGCGGCCGGCGCGCCCGTCTCATAGTGGATGATGTGGCTGTCCTCGTGCGCGATCACCTCGTCGCCCGGCCCGCACGCGGTGCGGATCGCCAGCTGGTTCGCCATCGTGCCGCTCGGCACGAACACCGCGGACTCCTTCCCCAGGAGCGAGGCCACGGCCGACTCGAGCCGCGCC
>JBILFU010000139.1:0-5689 GCA_044351405.1 Phycisphaerales bacterium | reverse complement strand
GCGCTGTGCTCCGTGCGCATGGTGACCACCGTCTTCGGCCCCGCGAGCGCATCGAGCGTCCCCGCGATCGCGAGCCACGCACTCTCGGTCCCGCCGCTCGTGAACACCAGCTCGCGCTCCGAACCGCCCAGCAGCCGCGCCACCGACTCCCTCGCGAGCTCCACCGAGTGGCGCGCGTCGATCCCCGCCCGGTGCACGCTCGAGGGGTTGCCCCAGCCGCGCGCGAGCGAGTCCGCCACCGCGGCCACCACCTCCGGCAGCGGCTCGGTCGTCGCGTTGCAGTCGAGGTACGCCTGCATGGGACTCACGGTAGCGCGCTCGCGCCAAAAGCGCCGCGGGCCCCCGTGGCAGGGAGCCCGCGAAGTGCGGATGAGAGGACTTGAACCTCCATGGGTGTTACCCCACTAGAACCTGAATCTAGCGCGTCTGCCAGTTTCGCCACATCCGCGTTCAGGACGGAGAAGTATAGCGAACCCACCGGGTGCCGCGGCGCGTCGCCCGGTCCGTCGCCTGCCCGCCGCCCGGGCCCGCCCACCTACGATCCGCGCGTGGCCTACCGCCCGCCGTTCGTCGACCCCGCGTTCCGCATGGTGGATCCGCCCCACCCCGCGACCATCGACGAGGAGATCCTCCTGCGCGACTGCGAGGTCCTCACCGGCCGCGTCGGCGGCCCCGGCGGCCAGCACCGCAACCGCGTCGACACCGCCGTGTGGATCTCGCACCGCCCGACCGGCGTCGAGGCGCAGGCGAGCGAGCGCCGCAGCCAGATCGAGAACCGCCGCATGGCGCTCAAGCGGCTGCGCCGCAAGCTCGCGTCGCACGTGCGCACGCTCGCGTCGCGCGACCGCCACGACTGCAGCGCGCTGTGGGTCCGCCGTCGCCAGGGGAACAAGATGACGGTCAACCCGGATCACGAGGACTACCCCGGCCTCCTCGCCGAGGCGCTCGACGTCGTGGTCGCGCGCCGCTACGACCTCGCGGGCGCGGCGGCGCTCCTCGGCATCACGATGAGCCAGCTCAGTCGCCTCATCCACCACGACAAGGGCGCGTTCGCCAAGGTGAACGCCGGACGCGAAGGCTGCGGGCTGCCGCCGCTGCGGAAGTAGGATCCCGCCGATGGTGTCGAACGCATCCAGCGCCCCGCACCCGCTTGCCGACGAGGTCCGCAGGCTCGTGCGCGCGGAGCTGCCGCGCCTGGTGGACCTCCGCCACGACCTCCACATGCACCCGGAGGTCGGCTACGAGGAGGTGCGCACGAGCGGCATCGTCCGGCGCGGGCTCGAGGAACTCGCTATCGCGCACGTCGGCGGCCTCGCGGGCGGGACGGGCGTCCTCGCGCACCTTCACGGCGGTTCCGCGCGCGCGGTCGGCCTCCGTGCCGACATGGACGCGCTCCCGATCCACGAGGTCGGCGCACGCCCCTGGGCCTCGCGCACCGCCGGCCGCATGCACGCGTGCGGCCACGACGGACACACCGCGATCCTCCTCGGCACGGCCGCGGTGCTCGCCGCCCTCGCCCGCCGCGGGACGCTCCCCAACCCGGTGACGCTGGTGTTCCAGCCCGCCGAGGAGGGCGGCGGCGGCGGCCAGCGCATGGTGGAGGAAGGCGCGCTCGACGGCTCGCGCCTCGGCCCGCCCGTGGGCGAGGTCTACGCGCTCCACGGCTGGCCGGAGCTTGCGCTCGGGCACGTCGCCACGCGCCGCGGCGCGATCATGGCGGCGAGCGACCGCTTCGAGATCGAGGTGACCGGCCGTGGCGCGCACGCCGCCTGGCCGCACCGCAGCGCGGACCCGGTCGTCTGCGCCGCCGCGATCGTGACGGCGCTGCAGTCGATCGTCGCCCGCAACGTGGATCCGCTCGACGCCGCGGTCGTCAGCGTGACGGTGATCGAGGGCGGGAGCGCCTTCAACGTGATCCCGGACCGCGTGACGATCAGGGGAACCTACCGATCGCTCAGCGAGGGGACGCGCTCGCTCGTCGAGCGCCGGCTCGCGGAGGTCTCGGCAGGCACGGCCGCGGCCCACGGCTGCACGGCGCGGTGCGATCCGGTCCGCAACTACCCCGTGACGATCAATGACGCAGGCGCGGTGGAGCGCTTCGAGCACGTCGCGCGCGCCGCGATCGGCGCGGAGCGCGTCGGGACGCTCGCGGCCCCGGTGATGGGCGGCGAGGACTTCGCCTTCTACGGGCCGCACGCCCCGAGCTGCTACTTCGCGCTCGGGCTGGCGCCGGGCGGCGGGCCGTATCCGCCCCTCCATGCCCCGGACTTCGACTTCAACGACGACGCGATCGCCACCGGGGTGGAACTGATGTGCGCCCTGGCGCTCGATCCGCGCTGAAGCGTCGCGTGCCGCCGGCCTGCCCGGCCAATAACGCGGCCGTCGCCGCCGCCCGGCCGACCCCTTGAGCGCAGGCACGGCCTTCGCTATCCTCTCCGATCTTCATCCCGCACCGCTTGTACGACTGATCCGCCGCAGGAACTTGGAACCCTGCGGTCGCCCGAAGGAGGGCCGGCTCGGTCGGAGGTAGGAACCATGGCCAAGAAGGTCACCAAGCAGTTCAAGCTCATGGCTCCGGGCGGAAAGGCCACCCCGGCCCCCCCGCTCGGTCCCGTGCTCGGCGCCAACGGCGTCAACCCCGGACAGTTCATCACGAAGTTCAACGACCTGACCAAGGCCCTCAACGGCCGCATGGTCGGCTGCGTCGTCACCGTCTACGCGGACAAGAGCTTCGACATCGAGATCAAGACCTCCCCGGTCTCCGCGCTCATCAAGGACGCGATCAAGATCGAGAAGGGCTCGGGCGCGCCGAACACCAACAAGGTCGGCAAGATCACCAAGGCCCAGGTGCAGAAGATCGCCGAGGAGAAGATCAAGGATCTCAACACCACCAGCGTCGAGGCCGCCATGCGGATCGTCGCCGGCAGCGCCCGCTCGATGGGCGTCACCGTGGAGGGGATGTAAGCCATGGCCATCGCCAAGAAGAAGATCATCGGAAGCTCCAAGCGCATGCGTGCCGCCAACGAGCACGCGGTCAAGGCGCCCGTCTCCGCCCAGGAGGCGATCGCGGCCCTGCGCAAGTTCAAGGCCACCAAGTTCGACCAGACCGTGAACGTCGTCTTCCACCTCGGGATCGACCCGAAGGCGGCGGACCAGGCGCTGCGCGGCTCGATCGCCCTGCCCCACGGCATCGGCAAGAGCGCGCGCGTCATCGCCTTCTGCGGCTCCGACAAGGTCGCCGCGGCCAAGGCGGCGGGCGCGGTCGAGGCCGGCGCGGACGAACTGGTCTCCAAGATCGAGGGCGGCTGGATGGACTTCGACGTCGCCGTCGCCAGCCCGGACATGATGCGCGTCGTGTCGAAGCTCGGCAAGGTGCTCGGCCCGAAGGGCCTCATGCCCTCGCCGAAGGCCGGCACGGTCACCCCGAACGTCGCCGACGCCGTCAAGGAGTACGCGGCCGGCAAGCAGGAGTACCGCAACGACGACGGCGGCAACGTCCACGGCGTCATCGGCAAGCTCTCGTTCAAGGACGAGCAGCTCGTCGACAACCTGAACGCGTTCGTGCAGACCATCCTCAAGGCCAAGCCCGCCTCTGCGAAGGGCCAGTACGTCAAGAAGTGCGTCGTCGCGGGATGCATGAGCCCCGGCGTCCCCGTCGCGGTCTGAGGCCGCGCCAACCTACGCAGGAGCACACACCATGAGCAAGCCAGTCAAGGACATGATCGTCAAGGAGTACCGGAAGCGGTTCACCGGCGTCGAGGGCGCGGTCCTCGTCGAGATCCGCGGCCTGGACGCCCCGGCGACCAACAAGATGCGGAACGACTTCGCGCGCAAGAACGTGAAGGTCACCGTCGTCAAGAACACCCTCGCCCGCGAGGCCTTCAAGGGCCACGCGCTCGAGCAGCTCGGCAGCCACCTGAGCGGCCCCTCGGCCCTCGTCTACAGCCAGGACAGCGTGATCGACCTCGCGCGCGACCTGGTCAAGTGGGCGAAGGACGTCGAGAAGTTCGTCTTCAAGGCGGCGATCCTGGAGGGCGTGGTCTACGAAGGCCCCGCCGGCGTCCACAAGCTGAGCAAGATGCCCACCAAGGCGGAGGCCCAGGCCAACGTCGTCACCCTCGTCCTGTCGCCGGCGCGCAACCTCATGGGCGCCGTCAAGGGACCGGGCGGCCGCGTCATGGGCATCGTCAAGGAAGT
The DNA here is from genome assembly GCA_044351405.1 of Phycisphaerales bacterium. GTDB lineage: Bacteria > Planctomycetota > Phycisphaerae > Phycisphaerales > SM1A02 > UBA966. The sequence continues at coordinate 1,492 of JBILFU010000139.1, read as the reverse complement.
CCAGTCCCGCCTCGAGAAGGGCGAGACCATCACCGCGAAGGCCGGCTGACCGGCCCGTTTCACTTCGTCCATCCACCGTCCGACTGGCCCCCTCGGGGGTTAAAAACCGGGTGTTCCGGTTCCACTCGGGGGTACAGCAAGAGAGTTGGAGCTCACCATGACCGCTACTGAAGCCAAGACGTTCGACGCGAAGATCAAGACCCTCGGCGACTCGATCGCCGCCCTGTCCCTCAAGGACGCGGTCGACCTCGCGGACTACATGAAGGACACCTACGGCATCGAGCCCGCCGCGGGCGGCGCCGTGATGATGGCTGCCGCAGGCGGCGGCGACGCTGCCCCGGCCGCGGCCGCGCAGACCGAGTTCGACGTCATCCTCAAGGAGGCCGGCGCGAACAAGATCAACGTCATCAAGGTCGTGCGCGAGGCCACCGGCCTCGGCCTCGCCGACGCGAAGGCGATGGTCGACGGCGCGCCGAAGGCCGTCAAGGAGAAGATCTCCAAGGAAGACGCCGACAAGCTCAAGGCCGCCCTCGAGGGCGCCGGCGCCAAGGTCGAGGTCAAGTAAGCCTCGTCTTCCGTCCGAAGCACTTCCGCGAGCCCGGCCGACGGCCGGGCTCGCGCGTTTTTGCGCCCGCACCGGAAAATCACCCTGGAAAGGTCTTCCCATTTTCGGGCAACGATCGCCCTCAGGGCGACAGGCACCCGAAGCCTCGGCGGCTCGGGGCGTCCACCGCACCCGGGGCGCACCACCCGGGCGCCCTATAACCTTGTCCGAGAACCCAGTCACCCGGTTTCAGCAAAGCGCATGCCAGCAGATCGCCGATAGTTGCCGCCCCGCCGGGATTTCGCTACGCTTGCCGATCTTGGCGGCGGCGAGACACACCATCCAAATCAGTTAACACGAGGCGAGCCCGCGAGGGCCCCCTGTGCGTTCTTTCGCTTTTGGAACGAGAGGCGATCACACCATGTCGACGAAGACCATCCGCGATTTTTCGAAGAAGCGCGGCGAAGCAGATCCGGTGCCGGACCTCATGAAGGTGCAGCAGGAGGCGTACGACCGCTTCCTGCAGCTGGCCAAGGACCCCAAGGAGCGCGACCCGCACAAGGGACTCGAGGCGCTGCTGCGCGAGGTCTTCCCCATCGAGTCGTACGACCTGGCGATGCGGATGGAGTACCTCCACTACCGCCTCGAGGAGCCGCGCTACACGCCCGACGAGTGCCGTGAGCTCCGCCTGACCTACGGTCGCCCGCTGCGCGTGACCGTCCGCCTCTCCAAGGGCGAGGGCGAGCCGATCACCGAGGAGGACATCTACCTCGGCGACATCCCGATCATGATGGGCGGCGGCGAGTTCATCGTGAACGGCGCCGAGCGCGTCATCGTGAGCCAGCTGCACCGCTCGCCGGGCGTCGACTTCAGCGTCGCGTCGCGCGTGGGCGACCGTCCGCTCCACTCCAGCCGCATCATCCCCGAGCGCGGCTCGTGGATCGAGCT
>JBILFU010000138.1:0-5742 GCA_044351405.1 Phycisphaerales bacterium | reverse complement strand
ACGGTCTTCGACCTGTTCCTGCACCGCAGCTACCGCGACGGCGCGCCCGCGATCCACGAATGGGACGTCGGCGGCGCGTTCGCCCGGTCGATCGCGTTCGACGGAACGCCGGACGACTCGCGCGACGTCGACCGCGGCTGGACCGTGATGCTCGCGATCCCGTGGGACGCCTTCGTGCCTCCGCGCGACCCGCGGATCGACGCGCTGCCCGCGGGCCAGCGCGACTTCGGCGACCGCGCCCGCGGCGGCGCGGCGCCGCGCGCCGGCGACACCTGGCGGATCAACTTCTCGCGCGTGCAGTGGCGCCACAACCACGAGCGGCTCGACGCCGCGGGCGCGCGCATCCTCCCGGCCGCGGCCGGCGACGGCACCCCCTACGCCAAGCGCGCCGGGCTTCCCGAGGACAACTGGGTGTGGACGCCGCAGTGGGCGGTCGACATGCACCTGCCGCAGCACTGGGGCCGCGTGACCTTCGAGGACCGCAGGCCATGACTCATCCGCGCCGACGCGCCGGCGACCGCGTGCCCGCGCCCGTCTCCAACCGGCGCGTGGTCTTCGAGGAGCTCGGGATCGACCGCGATCCGTCGAGCCTGCTGCACGACTCCATCGAGCACCTGCTGGGCGCCGCCGGGCTGGTCGGGGTGCGCCACCGCCACCAGCTGATCCTCTCGCAGCCGCGCAGCGAGGTGGCCGTGAGCTTCCCGGTGCTCATGGACGACGGCAGGCACCGCCTGTTCCGCGGCTGGCGCGTGCAGCACAACGACGCCCTCGGGCCCTACAAGGGCGGGCTGCGCTTCCATCCGTCGGTCGATGCCGAGTCGATGCGCGCGCTGTCGCTCCTGATGACGCTCAAGTGCAGCCTCCTGCGCCTGCCCTTCGGCGGCGCGTACGGCGGCGTGGCGTGCAGCGCCCGCGAACTGACCCGCGGCGAGCTCGAGCGCGTCACGCGGCGGTTCGCGTGGGCCATCTCCGAGCAGGTCGGCCCGGACCGCGACGTGGTCGGTCCCGGCGTGGGAACCGACCCGCAGATCATGAGCTGGTTCGCCGACACCTTCGCGCAGACGGCCTCGGTGCACGCCCGTGCCGATGCGCATCGCGTGGCGACCGGCAAGCCGCTCGAGGCGGGCGGCATCGCGGGCCGCGACCAGGCGGGCGGCGCGGGGCTGGTCGAGGTGCTTCGGGAGATGCTCCCGGACCTGGGCATCGACCCGGCGCACATGACGTTCACGGTGGCGGGCTTCGGCCGCGTCGGGCGCTCGACCGCGCAGGCGCTGCACGGGGCCGGCGCACGGCTGGTGGGCGTGCTCGACCGCAGCGGCGCCGTGGCCTCGATGCGCGGCCTCGACCCAGACGACCTGGTGGACCACCTGGACGCGAACGACTCCGTCGAGGGGTTCCGCGGCGGCGAGGTGGTGGCGAGCGGCGACTTCTGGCGCATCCCATGCGACGTGCTGGTCCCCGCGGCCCTGGAGCAGATGGTGACGGCCACCGTGGCCTCCGAGGTGGGCGCGCGCGCGGTGGCGGAGATCGGCAGCGCGCCGGTCACGCCGGACGCGGACGCGGTCTTCCTGCAGCGCGGCATCGACGTGCTCCCGGGCATCCTGTGCAACGCGGGCGGCGTGGCGGTCAGCTACTTCGAGTGGCTGCAGAACCGATCGAGCATGGCGTGGACGGCCACCCAGGTGCGCGAGTCGCTCGCCGAGACGATGGTGGCGGCGGCGCGGCGCGTCAAGCTGGCGCGGCACCGCTACGAGTGCGACTGGCGCACCGCGGCGAGCTGCGCGGCGCTCGAGCAGCTGTCGCGCGTGTACGAGCTGCGCGGCATCTGGCCCTGAGTCGGCGCCGACTCAGCCGGGAACGGATTTCGCGATCGCGGCGGCGAGCTCGGCGGCGTCCGCCGGCGCCCGGCCCGCGTCCCAGCGCAGGCCCAGGCCGCTGCCGTCGGCGTGCTTCGGGATCACGTGGAAGTGCACGTGCATGACCGCCTGGTGCGCGGCCGCGCCGTTGTTCTGCAGCACGTTGTAGTCCGCGCACCCGGTCGCGCGCACCACCGCGGCCGCCACCTTTCGCAACGCGCGCCCGAGCGCCGCCGCGCTCTCCTCGCCGAGCTCGTGCAGCTTCGCCCTCTCCTCCTTCGGCACCACGAGGACATGTCCGCGCGACAGCGGCCCGATGTCGAGGAACGCGATCACGTGCTCGTCCTCGTACACGCGGTGGCAGGGGATCTCTCCGGCGACGATGCGGCTGAAGATGCTCGGCATGGCGGCGTGATCTATACCATTGCCGCGATGCCCGACGCCCAGCCGAGCCTGCCCGACCTCGCCCCGCTCGCTCCGGCGGCGCTCCTCGACGCGCTGCTCGCGCCCGGGGAGCTCGCGGCGCAGGTGCAGCGCGCGCTCGCGGAGGACCTCGGCTCGGCCGGCGACGTGACCGGCACCGCGATGATCCCCGCCGAGCGCACCGCGCGCGCGGTCGTGCGCGTGCGCCGCGACGGCGTCGTGTGCGGCACGCCGGTCGCGGCAGAGGTGCTCCGCCAGGCCGCGCCCGGCACCGCCGTCAGCTTCCATGCCGCCGACGGCGAGCGCCTGGAGGCAGGCGCGAACGTCCTGTCCCTCGAGGGGCCGCTCCGCGGCATCCTCGCCGCCGAGCGCACGCTCCTCAACTACCTCGGACGCCTCTCGGGCATCGCGACGCTCACCGCGGCGTACGCCGCGCGCACGGCCGGCACCAAGGCCGCCGTCTGCGACACCCGCAAGACCACGCCGGGGATGCGCATGCTGGAGAAGTGGGCGGTCCGCTGCGGCGGCGGCACCAACCACCGCATCGGGCTCTTCGACGCCATGCTCGTCAAGGACAACCACGTCGCCGGGCTCGCCCCGCGCGAGATGGCCGAGGCCGTCGCCCGCGCCGCCGCCGCCGCCCGCGCCGCGCACGCGCTGCGCTTCGTCGAGGTGGAGTGCGACACCATCGACCAGGTGCGCGCGATTCTCGCGCTCCCGAAGGGCACCGTGGACATGGTGCTCCTGGACAACATGCAGCCCGACGCGATCCGCGTCGCCGTGGCCGCGCGCGACGCGGCGGCGCCCGCAGTGCTGCTCGAGGCATCCGGCGGAATCGACCTCGACGACGTGGCGGCCTATGCCGCCGCGGGCGTCGACCGCATCTCCGTGGGCGCGCTCACGCACTCCGCGCGCTGCCTCGACGTCGGGCTCGACGTCGAGTGCTCCGCATGACCGCGCACGCTCCCGTCGAGCGGTGGCCGGACGCGCTCGAGGCCGCGATCGCCGCCGCCGGGCCGCCCCTCGAGCGGCTCGTGCTCCTGCGCGAGACCGCCTCCACGCAGGACCATGCCCGCGCCGCCGCCCCGCCGCCCGGCACCGTGGTCGCCGCGTGGCGCCAGACCGCCGGCCGCGGGCGCCTCGGCCGCGCCTGGGCCGACACCGGCACCGAAGGCGTGGCCGTCACCTTCGTGCTCCCCGACATGCCGCCCGAGTCGCTCGCCATGCGCTCGGCGGTGGCCGCGGCGACCGCGGTACGGGCGTTCGTGCCCGGCGAACGGGTCGGCATCAAGTGGCCGAACGACGTCGTGGCCGACGGCCGCAAGCTGGCCGGCGTGCTGGTCGAGCGCACCGGCGGCGCGGCCCTCGTCGGCATCGGCGTGAACGTGCTGCAGGCGGCCTTTCCCGCGCCGCTCGACGCGACGGCCGCGAGCATCGCGATGCTCGCCGCCGCCCCCGACCGGCTGGACGTGCTCTCGCAACTCGTCCGCGCGGTGGCCCGCGCCGTGGCCATGGATGCCGAGGACGTCACGCGAACCTATCGGTCGCTCGACCGCCTCTCGGGACGTCCATGCGCGTTCTCGACCCCGTCAGGCCGGGTGGAGGGGGTGGTCGAGGAGGTCGATCCGCTCCGCGGGATCCGGGTGCGCACCCCCGCGGGAAGCCTATTTCTGCCCGCCGCCACGACTTCGGTCGTGCCGCCCGGCGAGGGGAACCGATATTTTCCACCGGATGCACCCGGCTGAGCGATCCTCGCGCGCCCTGCTTGCGGCGGCCCTCTCGGCCGCGGCGGCCCACGCGCACGCGCAGGACGCGCGGCCCGGCCTGACCGTGCCGGCGAACATGCAGCCGAGGCCCGAGGCCGTCGCCCCCGCGGCCGCCGAGGCGCCGAAGCCCGTCGACTCGACGGTCGCCGACCGCAACTCGCTCTCCGAGTCGCTGCGGCTGATGCCGGTCGACCTCTCGCCGCACGGGTTCGAGCGCGTGTACTCCGTGCCGGGTCGCGACGACCTCCTGATGCGCAGCAACGGCGCGCTCTACGCCGTGTTCAGCCAGTCGCTCTACGGGCGCGACCCCAAGCGCGGCACCTCGCGCGTCCTGATCCCGGCGGCCACCGTCTTCTACATCGGCCGCCCGGACTTCTCCTCGATCCGCGGGAGCGCCGTGCGCGACGTGGACCTCTCGCCCGCGGATGCCCGCGCCTCCGCGCCGTCCGGCGCCGAGGACTCGGTGCACGGGGTTCGCCGGGTCGAGCCCGCGCCGATCGACGCCCGCATCGACGGCGGCGAGCACCGCATCGACGGCGCTTCCGACGGCCGCTGCCGCGCGCCCGGGCGCCCGGCGGACGATCCGCCGGTCGACGTGGTGCACGGCCCGCCGTCGCCGTCGCCCGTGCGCGCCGCGCCGGAGGCCGCCCCGGCGCCCAACGACTCGCGCGGCGGGAACCCGGGCTTCGAGCGCCGCATCGACGAGCTGATGCGCCGCGCCAGGCAGCCCAAGTGACCGGACGGCGCTCCGTGCGGACCCTGCTCCCGTGCGCGCTGCCGCTGGCGCTCGCGTGCGCCCGCTGCCCGGCCGAGGTCCGCCCGCGCGTCGATCGCCTCAGCTGCGTCCCCGGCGGCATCGCCGCGGTGCCCATGGCGCGCGACGACGGCGACGCGTGGCCGGACCGGGTGCCGGTCTCGGTCGGCGGCCTGTCCGCGAGCGCGCCGCTCGTCTGGGTGGGTGCGAGCGCCGACGACGGGGCGCGCTCCTGGACGCGTTCGCCCGAGCAGTACCGGGTGCTCGCCGTCGGCGCGTTCGAGGGGCCCGCGCGCCCCGAGGAGGTGGGCGACGTCTTCGCGCTGGTGCCGCTTCCTGCGTCGGGCGACGGTGTCGTCCGGGTGGCGGGCACGCCGGTCCGCGCGCACTGGCTGCCGCTCCCGCGCAGGCTGCGGCCCGACGCGGCGGTGCTGCCCGTGCCGCCGACCGCCGCCGACGACCGTCCCGATCCGGGCACCCCCGCGGAGCACTGGCGATGGGCGGTGCTCGCCGAGCGCCAGGGAGCGCGCCTCGGCGAGCCGCGCGGCGACGCCAACGCCCGCGCGCTGGCGCATTCGCTGGAGGGGCTGTGGCTGGGCGGTCTGGAGCGCGTGCGGGCGCAGAGCGCGGGGATCCACGCGGAGCTGGTCGACCTCCTGGTCGGCGTCGCGGAGGACCGGGAGGAGCGCCGCGCGGTGGCCGCATGGATCGCGCGCCCGGCGGAGCTCCGCGCGCTGCTTGCGGTGCTGATCGATCCGCAGCGCACCGACGCCGAGGTGGCGCAGGCAGCGCTCTCCTGGGCGCGCGAGCGCTGGTCGTGCACCGCATGGGTCGAGTCCGACGCAGGCGACCGCGTCCTGCTCGCGGTGGCGAACCCGACGGCCGGCGAGCGCTCGCTGCGCGCCTCGTGGCGCAACTCCGCCGGCGACTCGGTGCCCGTCGC
>JBILFU010000137.1:0-5752 GCA_044351405.1 Phycisphaerales bacterium | reverse complement strand
GGATGCCTGCTGGAAGAGGACCGTCACCGGGTGGATGCGGAACACGTCGGGGTAGCCGGCCTCGAGCGCCTGCCGGCGGAACTGCCCGCCGCGCTCGCCCATGGCCGAGGCGATCGCGTCCACCGCCGCGTCGTTCGTGTCGCGCACCTTGACGCGGTAGACCATCACCTGCTCCTGCGCGTCGGCCATGCCGTCGAGGTCCATCGCCTTCATGGCGGCGGCCATGCGGTCCTCGATCCGCTGCAGCTCGCGCTCCCGGGCGAGGAGCGCCTCGTCGAGCCTGACCTCGTAGTCGGCGACGGCGGCCTTGGTCGCCTCCGCCTCCGCCGCCGTGGGCTGCATGCGGGCCATCACGGCCCACAGGTCGACGCTCTCGCCGGAGAGGTCTCCCTCCGGCAGCAGCCGCTCGCGCCGGAGGGCGCGCTCGAGCGCGGGCCAGCGCTCCTGCTGCTGCGGGCCGAGCTGGTTCTTCAGGTCGGCGAGGAACTTGTCCGACATCGTCCGCTTCTCGGCGCGCCACTGGTTGAGGGGCTGCATGATGCGCTCGAGGATCGCGTCCGGGTTCGTGGGGCTGGAGCGGGTGGCCTCCTGCTGCGCGGCCTTCATGCGGTCCTTCAGGCTCTCGACGCCGGTGTTGAACGCGGTCATGTAGTCCTGCATGAGTGCCTCGACGATCGGGCGCTGCCACTCCTCGAGCTCGAGCACGGAGTTGATGAGCGTGATGTCGCGCTGCAGGATGTCGGGGCGGAAGGCCTCCGCGAACGACGCGCGGCTGCCGAGCTGCGCGTGGGCGGGTGCCGCCGCGCAGGCGGCGAGCACCAGCGCGGCTCCCGCGGAGCGCAGGCGGCGGAGGGCGGAGAGGACGGTCGGGCGGTGGGTGGGTCGCATGGCGTTTGGGGGGTCGACGGTCATTGTCTCACGGCTCGGTTGCGGCCGGGGCATGGGCAGAACGCGCCACATGGGCCCTTATCGCACGCATCGGCCGGCGGGTTCGCCGGCTCCTGCGGGTTCCTCGGTTCCCGGATCGATAACACCGGCGGACACGCACCGGGCGGCCGGGCGCGGAATCAGCCGGGCGAGACCGTCCGCTGCTCGATTCGCTTCTCGGGGCGGGTCACGACGATCCGCTGCACGAAGATGCCCGGGGTGTCGACCTCGTCCGGGTCGATCGCCCCGAGCGGCACCAGTTCCTCGACCTCGGCCACCGTCACCCTGCCGCACGTGGCGGCCATCGGGTTGAAGTTGCGGGCGGTCTTCCGATAGATCAGGTTGCCCGCGGGGTCCGCCTTCCACGCCTTGACCAGCGAGAGGTCGGTCCGGATGCCGCGCTCGAGCACGTACTGCTCGCCGTCGAACTCCATGTGCGGCTTGCCCTCGGCCACCACGGTGCCCACGCCGGTCTTGGTGAAGAAGCCGGCGATGCCCGCCCCGCCGGCGCGCATCCGCTCCGCGAGCGTGCCCTGCGGCGTGAACTCCAGCTGCAGCTCCCCGCTCATGAACTGGCGCTCGAACTCCGCGTTCTCGCCCACGTAGCTCGAGACCATCTTGCGGATCTGCCGGGTCTTGAGCAGGAGCCCCAGGCCCCAGTCGTCCACGCCGGCGTTGTTGGAGACGCAGGTCAGGTCCTTCGCGCCCGAGTCCCGCAGCGCGACGATGAGCCGCTCGGGGATGCCGCACAGCCCGAAGCCGCCGACCGCGACGCTCATCCCGTCGCGGACGATGCCCTCGAGTGCCTTGGCGGGGGTGTCGAAGACCTTGTCGGTGCTCATCCTGCGCTCGTGCCTCCGTGGATGCGGGAGGGACAAGTGTATCGGTGCCGGACCGCGCTACGCTTGCGCCTTCTCCGTGCAGACCCGCGCCGCGCAGCTCCTCCTGGCCGTCCTGCTCCTCCTCTCGGCGATGCCGGACACCATGGCGGCGCCGGTCCTGAAGGAGATGTTCGTCGACCGGTACGGGGCCTCGGTGCGCGATGCCCAGCTCTTCATGGCGGTGAACCTCCTCGGCGCGGTCGCGGCCGTCCCGCTCCTGGTGTGGGGCCGCCGGCATGCCGGGCCGGTGGCGCTCCTGGTCGGCGCGTCGCTCGCGGACGCGGCGCTGCTCGGCGCGCTGGCCGCGCCCGTCGGCTTCTGGCCGTCCATCTCGATCCGGTGCGCGGAGGGCGTCACCGACGTCGTGGTCTTCGCGGCGCTCTTCGACCTGGTGCGGCGCGTCTCGGGAACGCACGCGGCGCGCGGGCTCGGCATCGCGTCGACGCCGCTCCTCCTGGGGCTGGGCCTCGGCGCCGTGGCCGGCGGGCTCGCGGCGCAGCGCGTGGCCCCGGACGGGGCGGGCGCGTCGGCGGGCGGCGACGTTGCGCTCGCGGTGTTCGGCGTGTCCGCGCTGGCCAGCGTGCTCGTGGCGCTGGGGGCGTTCGTGTTCCGGCGCTGGATCGGCGGCATGGCGGCCGTCGAGCCCGAGGCCGGGCCGGGCGCCGCGAGCGGCGAGGCGCATGCGGGGCTGGTGCCGCACGGCCCGCTCGACGACCGCCCGCGCCCGCTGGCCTGGAGCTGCGCGATGGCCTTCTTCGACCGCGCCACCGGCGGCCTGATCACCTCGACGCTCCCGCTGGTCCTCGCTGGATTCCTCGGCTACTCGAAGGGCCAGCGCGGCTGGCTGATCGGCCTGCCGCTCCTCCTGATGGCCGCGTGCACGGGCCCCGCGGGCGCGCTGTGCGACCGCGTCGGGAGCTTCCGCGTGCGCATCGCGGCAGGCGCCTGCTACGCGGCGGCGTTCGCGGCGATCCCCTTCGCGGCCTCGAGCCAAGGCGCGCTCGCGGTCGCGATGCTCGGTGTCGGCGTCAGCGCGGGGGCGCTGTTCGCGAGCTCCATCGCCCTCGCCGCCGAGACGGGCGGCGGGCCGGTCGCGCTCGGCTCGTTCCGCGCCGCCGGCGACTTGGGCTTCTTCGTGGGCACGTCTCTCTCGATCGCCATGGTCTCCGCGCTCGGCGGCTCCGAGCCGGGATACGGCGACTACTCCGCGACCATCGTCTCGTTCGCCGCCGCCCACTGCGCCTGCACGCTGGCGCTGGTGTGGCTCGCCCGCCGGCGCGGCCTCGCCTGAGGCGGGGCGCCGTTCCTCAGTTCACGCCGACGGGGCCGTGCGGCGGGGCGCCCGAGCCCTCGATCGCCATGCGCAGCTTCTCGAGCGCCGTGTTCTGGATCTGGCGCACGCGCTCCTTGGTGAGGCCGATCAGGCGCCCGACCTGCGCGAGCGTGGGCGGGCGGCCCTGGTCGCTCCCCTCGAGCGCGAAGCGGTGCATCACGACCGCCCGCTCCACCTCGCTGAGGTCGGCGCGGTTGGTCTCGACGATCTGGCGGAGCTCCGCGACGTCCTGCCGCTCGCCCTCCGCGCGGATGGCGGCGACGCCCTCGCCCTGCTCGAGCGCGGGGTCGAACTCCACCGGGAAGCGCTGGCGGTGCTTGGCGACCTTGATGCCGTGGCGGCTGAAGGCCTTGAGGATCGCCCGGCACGCATAGGTGCTGAACTTGAAGCCGCGCGCGCAGTCGAACTTGTCGACGGAGCGCATGAGCGCCATGTTGCCCTCGCCGATCAGGTCGGCGAACTCGCCCTCGCCGAGGCGCACGCGCTTCGCCATGGCGAGCACCAGCGCCAGGTTGGTCTCCGCGATCTGGTCGCGCAGGCGCGAGGCGATGCGGTGCCAGCGGAGCAGCTCGCGGGATTCCTCGGCCGAGGGGGCGCGGCCGCGCAGTCCCTTCTGGACGCGGCGCATCCGGTAGCGCGCGTAGTTGAACTGCATGAAGATCACGCGCTCCTGGGCCGCGGTGAGGACGATGCCCTCGTGGCGGCGCTGCGTCGGCTGCCCGATGTCGTCCATCATGGGCCGGTACCAGGTCACGCTCGGGCGCGGGACCGGCGGGGCCTCCTCGAAGATGCGGCGTTCCGCCCCCGCCTTGCGGAAGTCGGGGTGGTCCATGAAGTCGATCTCGTCCGCCAGGATCTCCGCGACGAGCGCCGCGTCCCCCGCCCGACGCGACGGGCGGGCCGGCTTGGGCTCGACGGCTGGGGTCCGCATCGAGGCTGCCGCTCCCGCATGCGGCCTCGCAAGCGGCGGATCGCCCTCCCGGCGGCAGCGAACCTGCCTCGAGGAGAGTCGGCGGCGACCGGCAAGGATGGGGTCGGGCAAGCTCGACATGGCGGACGGCCTCCGTGGGGTGAAGCCCAACAGGTGGTACGCGGCGGTTCGCGGGAGGTTCGGTGCGGATTCAGCGGAATGGGCAAGTCGGATAGGCGGGTCCTTTGTTCGGGGTGCGGGTGCTCGGAGCGGCGGGGGAAACGGGCCCCCATATCCTTGGGACGCCACCCGACGAACGGCGACGGCGGTTCAAAAAGTCCTATAACGCAACCGACCCCGCGCGGGGCGGGGTCGGTCGGACGGTCGGTCTGCGGGCTGCGCCGCGGACGGGCGGTTCGCTCACTCCGGCTTGCCGCCGGACATGTCGTACACCCAGGCGTCGCCGGCGCGCGGGAAGTTCAGGACCTCGCCCGCCTTGAAGAAGAGGCCCAGCTCGCGCTCGGCGGCCTCGGGGCCGTCGGAGCCGTGGATCAGGTTGAAGCTGTTGGAGACGCCGAAGTCGCCGCGGATGGTGCCGGCGGCGGCCTTGGAGCCGAAGGTCGCGCCCATCAGGTTGCGGCAGACCGTGATCGCGCCGTTGCCGCGGATCGCAAGCACCAGCACCGGGCTCGAGGTCATGAACTTCACCAGGCCGGGGTAGAACGGCTTGGAAACGTGGTCCTTGTAGTGCTGCGCGGCGAGCTCGGGCGTGATCTGCATGAGCTTGGCGCCCACGACCTGCAGGCCCTTCTCTTCGAAGCGGCTGATGATGCGGCCCATGAGGCCGCGCTGGACGGCGTCGGGCTTGAGGATGATGAGGCTGGTTTCCATGGGGTTCTCCGGGGGTGAATCGGGGGAGGGATGGTACAGCGAAGTGCGCCCGCGCCGCGGCCGCCGTCCGCGCCGCGCACCTCGCAATTTCGGCCCGGAACCGCCCCCGTGGCCGATGCTGCTACCGTAATTCCCCTCCCGGCCGACGCGGCCGGGGTGGCATGGAGGCCCCGACATGACAGCCAAGGACGCCGTGATGGCTGAACCCCGCAGGAAGAAGACCGCGCCCCGGGCGGACGCCGAGAGCATGGCCGCCCGCCAGCGCGACATCTCCGTCAGCGAGTTCTTCGCCAAGAACCGCCACCTGCTCGGGTTCGACAACCCGCGCAAGGCGATGCTCACCACCATCAAGGAGGCGGTCGACAACTCGCTCGACGCCTGCGAGGAGGCGGGCATCCTCCCCGAGATCGCGGTGATCATCGAGGACCTCGAGCCGAACCGCCCGGCCACCGCAAAGAGCAGCCGCTACCGCGTGACGGTCGTCGACAACGGCCCGGGCATCGTGCGCAAGCAGGTCGAGAACATCTTCGGCCGCCTGCTGTACGGGTCCAAGTTCCACCGCCTGAAGATGAGCCGCGGCCAGCAGGGCATCGGCATCAGCGCCGCGGGCATGTACGGCCTGATCACCACCGGCAAGCCGATGGCGATCTTCACGAAGCCCAAGCAGGGCCAGCCGACGCACCACATCGAGCTGGCGATGAACACCAAGACCAACCGCGCCGAGGTCACCTTCGACAAGGAGGTGAAGGACTTCCCGCCGGCGAGGTTCCGCGAGCTGAGCGCCGGCACGCGGGCGCTGGCGGAGCAGGG
>JBILFU010000136.1:0-5755 GCA_044351405.1 Phycisphaerales bacterium | reverse complement strand
GCGCTCGAGCCGAACACCCACGCGTCCCGGCTGCCGTCGGTCAGCATCCGGTCGCTCGCGCCGAACATGGCCATCTCCCACTGGCCGCCGACCTCGGTCCAGTAGTGCCAGTAGTTCTCCACCGGCCACAGGTCGCCGTTGCCGTACTCGTAGTCGGCGCCGAAACCGATGCCAGTGACGAACGAGCCGAAGGGATACACGTCGTACTGCAGCTGCGCGCCCGGGATCGCGGCGGCCACGGCCTGCATCGCCTGGAAGCCGCTCATCGGCTCCGTCCACGAGAGGTTGACCACGTAGCCGTTGCCGTTCGAGAAGTCGACCTGGATGGTCGACGTGCTGGCGCCCGCGCCCACGCTGAACGTGGACACGATGCCGGCGAAGGCGTGCGAGGAGGAGAGGGCGAGTGCCGCGGCGACCGCGGCCGGCTGCATCCGGTGCATGGTGTTCCTTCCTGAGTTGCGCAGGAGAACGGGGTTGTCTCGGATGCCGGTCGACCCGACTTGCACGCACCCACGCGGGTGCTGCCTACGGTGACGCCTTCGTTGCGGACTTTGACCGCATTCCTCCGGGCATCCGAGCGGCCGCGCACTGCGGCCGGGCGCAAGATAGCCCGCGGTGCGCGCTGCGCAAGTTCGCACGGGCAATCGGGGCCGAAAATCGCGCCGTACGCTGCGAATACGATGCACGGGTCCCCGGAGGACCCGATGGCCGACGCCGCCCAGACCGAAGCCCTGATCGCCGCCTTCAAGACCGACCACGACCGCGTGAAGACGGAGGTCAAGAAGGCCGTCGTCGGTCACGAGGAGGTGATCGACGGCGTGCTCACCTGCCTCTTCGCCGGCGGCCACTGCCTGCTCGAGGGCGTGCCGGGCCTGGGCAAGACGCTCCTCATCCGCAGCCTCTCGCAGGCGCTGCAATTGAAGTTCGGGCGCATCCAGTTCACGCCGGACCTGATGCCCGCGGACGTGACCGGCACGACGATCGTCGTGGAGACGCCGCAGGGCCGCGACTTCCAGTTCCGCAAGGGGCCGCTCTTCGCGCAGATCGTGCTCGCGGACGAGATCAACCGCGCCACGCCCAAGACGCAGAGCGCGCTGCTTGAAGCCATGCAGGAGCGCAGCGTCACGGTGGGCGGCACCACCTACCAGCTGGACAAGCCGTTCTTCGTGATGGCCACGCAGAACCCGATCGAGCAGGAGGGCACCTATCCGCTGCCCGAGGCGCAGCTCGATCGCTTCTTCTTCAAGCTGGAGGTGGGCTACTCCACTCGCGCCGACCTGCGCGAGATCCTCAACCGCACCACCGCGGGCGCGGTGGACGAGCCGCAGAAGGTGATCGACGCCGAGACGATCCTGCGCCACCAGAAGCTGGTGCGCGCGGTGCGCATCGCCGATCAGGTGCAGGACTACGCCGTGCGGCTGGTGCTCGCCACGCACCCGCGCGGGCAGTTCGCCACGCCGCTCGTCAACCAGTTCCTGCGCTTCGGCGCCAGCCCGCGCGCCGCGCAGACGCTGGTGCTGGGTGCCAAGGTGAAGGCGCTCCTCGCCGGCAGGCCGAGCGTGGCGGCCGAGGACGTGAAGGCCGTGGCGCTCCCCGCGCTGCGACACCGCGTGCTCCTGAACTTCGAGGCCGAGGCCGAGGGCCGCGGCGCGGACGAGATCGTCTCGAACATCGTGGACACCGTGCCGGCCGCCGCGGCGGACTTCGCGGGCGCGCGCTGACGGGGCATGTTCGTCGCGCAGGCACATTCCTTCACGCAGAAGTCGCGCCTGGCGGTGACGCTGGCGTGGGTGGCCGGTTACGTGAACATCGTGGGCATCGTGGTGTGCGGGCGCGCGGTGTCCCACGTGACGGGCACGGTGAGCGCTTTCGGCAAGGACGTCTCGGACGGCGACTGGGCGCTGCTCGGCGCGTCGGCGTGGCTCCTGTGGTGGTTCCTCGCGGGTGCGTTCGCGTCGGGCGTGGCCACGGAGGTCGCGCGGCGACGGCGGTGGAAGTCGATCTACGTGCTGCCGATCGCGCTTGAGGCGCTGGTGCTGTCCGCGTTCGCCCTGACGATCGCGGTGGACGGCGCGCCGCAGGTGGAGGGCGGCGAGGTGCTCAAGGGCGGCGCCTTCTACGTGGCGTCGGCGTTCGCGTGCTTCGCCATGGGGCTGCAGAACGCCACCATCACGCGCATCTCGGGCGGCGTGGTGCGGACGACGCACGTCACCGGCGTGCTGACGGACCTGGGGCTCGAGCTCGTCACGGTGCTGCGCCCGGCGGCGCCGCGGCGCACGCCCGGTACGGAGACGCCGGGGGGCCTGTCGCCGCGCGAGCGTGCGCTCCTCCTTGCGGCGATCCTCGCCGGATTCGCGTTCGGCGCCGGCCTCGGCGGCTGGGTACTCGTGCACTCGATCGACTTCGTGATGCTGCCGCCGGTTGCGTTCCTTGCCTGGTGCATCCGCCAGGACCTGTCGCATCCGATCGCGAACCTGGAGCCGGAGCCGACGGACCCGTCTGCCGACGCCGGCCTCTCGCCGGCGAACATGGCCGTCTTCCGGCTTCGCTGCCCGCACCGGCGGCGCGGGCGCTCGCATCGGCTGCCGAACATGGGCGTGTGGGCCGAGGCGCTCGATCCGTCGGTGGACGTGGTCGTGATCGACCTCTCCGAGGCGGAGGACATCGAGTTCGCGGGCGCGGAGGAGCTGTGCCTCCTGGCGGAGCGCTTCCACAAGTCCGGCAAGTCGCTCGTACTCGCCGGCGTCGACTCCGAGCGCTTTCCGTCGCTGCGCGCCGCTGGCCTGGACCGGGTCATGCCGCTCGGCAGCGTGTCGAAGGATGCCGCGAAGGCGCTCGACTACGCGCGGGAGCGCGCGTGGCGGCTGGCGGTGCGGCAGGTGTCGCGCCCGAAGGCGACCTGACCGGCGCGCGCATCACTCCTGGGCGATCAGCCTGCGCAGGTCCGCGGCGCGCGCTGCGTCGACGGTGAGGAGCCACTGCTCCTGGTCGCTCGCGCACCGGCGGTCGCCCAGCGCGAAGCAGGCAACGCCCAGCGCGTGGTGGGCCGGGGCGTCGGAAGGGTCCGCGGCGACGGCCTCCTCCGCCAGCCGCCGGGCGTCCTCGAACCGCCGCTCGCGGTAGGCAGCCGCGGCCAGCCGCGTCTTCGCCGCGCAGGCCGCCTTGGGCGAACCGCTCGCGGCGGCGGCGGAGTAGGACTCCAGCGCGCGCTGCACGTCGCCCATGGCCTCGAGCGTCGCGCCGCGCGCCGCGTGCGCCGTCGGGTGGGCGGGCGCCAGCGCGATCGCGCGGTCGAACGCGGCCACGGCATCGTCGCGGCGCCCGAGCTTCTCGTAGGCGTAGCCGGCGGCCGCCTGCAGCTCCGCGTCCTGCGGGCGCGACCGGGCGGCCTCCTCCAGGCGCTGCGCGGCGTCGCCCCAGCGCTTGCCGGCCAGGTGGCACCAGCCGAGGAGCGCCTTGGCGTCCGCGCTCGCGGGATCCATGCGAAGGGCATCCTCCGCGCGGCGCTGGGCCTCGGCCGCGTCGCCGCGCCGCCACGCGATGGTCGCGAGCGCGACGTCGACGGACGCGCCCTCGGTGCCCGCGGACTTGGCGACGCGGAGCGCGTCCTCGGCCTTCGCCAGGTCGCCTGACTCGGCATGCAGGAACGCGAGCGCGACCGCGCTCTCCTCCTGGCGCGCGTCGGCGGCGAGCGCCTGCTCGTAGGCGGCGATCGCCTCCTGCGTCGCGCCCGAGCGACGCGCGACGTGGCCGACGGCCTGCAGCGCACGCGCGCGCCGGGGGCCATCGCCGGGCGCGACCGCCGCGACGCCGCGGCGCGCCGCGTCCACGGCCTCGACCGCGTTGCCCTCGGCATCGAGCGCGATGGCGAGGTTGGTCCACGCGCCGGCGAGCGTGCCGTCCGCCGCGAGCGCCTCGCGGTAGGCGGCGATCGCCGCGGCGCGGTCGCCCGACCTCTGCGCATCGACGCCGCGGCGGAAGGCCGCGAGCGCGCGTTCCTTGGCCTCGCGCGCGCGGGCCTCGGCCTTGGCGCGTGCCTCCGCCTCGGCGCGCAGGCGCGCGGCTTCCGCGGCGGCGCGTGCCTCGGCCTCGGCGCGTGCCTGGGCCTCGGCCTCGGCCTGCGCCTTCGCCTCGGCTTCCGCACGGGCAATTGCCTCCGCTGCCGCGCGCGCCTCGGCCTCGGCGCGCAGTCGCGCCGCCTCGGCGGCCGCGCGCTCCTCCGCCTCCTTCAGGAGGCGAGCTTCCTCGGCGGTGCGGCGCGTGGCTGCCACGTAGTTCACGAGCGGCCAGATCGCCGCCGCGAGGAACGCGAGCGCCATCACGCCGACGATGACCGCCGTCTTCCCGCGCATGCCTTCAGGCTACCCGCGCGCGTCAGCGCTGGAACTCGTAGATCGCGCCGAGCCCGAGCATCCGCGACAGTTCGTCGAGCGCGCCGCGCGACTCGCGCAGGAGCAGGGGGTCCGCCAGGTCCGCCGGCGCGATCTCCTCGCGGTAGTGGCGGCGCACCCAGTCGCAGAGCGCCGCATGCCGCTCGGGCGACCAGAGGCAGCCCGGCGCGATCGCAGGAGTGTCCGCGTCGCGCAGCGGGACGCGCAGCCGCAGGCAGGCGGGCCCGCCGCCGTTGCGCATGCTCTCCCGGACGTCCAGGAAGAGGGCCTGCCGCAGCGGGCACGCCGGGTCGTCGACCATGCGCGCCAGGAGCCGCGCGATGCCAGCGTGCCCCTCGGCCTCGCGCGGCAGCACGATCGCCATGCCGCCCTCGGGCAGGCAGACGAGCTGCGAGTTGAAGAGGTACGTACCGACCGCGTCGGCCACGCTCACCTCGGACTCCGGCACCACCTCCGCGTGGAACGCCGGTCCCACCGCGTCGCGGAGCTCCGCCAGCACGCGTTCCTGCCCGAGGAACGCGCGCTCGTGCACCAAGAACAGGTTGCCGTTGCCGACGGAGATCACGTCGTTGTGGAAGACGCCCGCGTCGATCGCGTCCGGGTGCTGCTGCGCGAACACGCACCGCTCCGGCGGGATGCCGTGGCGCTCGGCGACGGCGCGGCTTGCCTCGAGCGTCTGC
Source organism: Phycisphaerales bacterium (assembly GCA_044351405.1). Lineage (GTDB taxonomy): Bacteria > Planctomycetota > Phycisphaerae > Phycisphaerales > SM1A02 > UBA966. Next base: position 684 of record JBILFU010000136.1, on the reverse strand, counting down.
CGCGCGGGGTGGCGCGAGGGTCGCGGCCCGGTGCCGTCCGCGCGCGCCCCGAAGGCGAAGAGGTGCACGCCCGGCACGCCGCCGCCCGCATTGCCGTCGGCGCGGAAGCGCGTGTGGTTGGCCGCGCCCTCGTCGCCGAAGGGCGACGGCCCGCCGTCCGGCGCGGTGCCGGGCAGCGCGTCATGGACGGCGAAGCGCGACGGGTCGCGGAACACGGCGCGCAGCGTGCGCGCGGTCTGCGGCGGCTCGATCGACCGATGCGGCATGGCGCGGAGGTTGGCCACGGTCATGTGGACGCGGCCGTCGCCGCTGTCGGTGGCGGGCGTCACGGTGGCCGCGTTCGCCGTCCACATGGCGCTCGCGCTGCTCGCGCGCGCGAGCAGGTGCGGCGCGTCCTTCGCGGCAGCGGCGACCACGGCCTCGTCGCTCCCGCCGAAACCGAGGGCACGGAGCGTCGGGACGTGCGGGCGCTCCTGCGGCGGCAGCCACCCCTGCAGCAGCCCCAGGCGCCCGAGCGCGTCGGCCTTGGCGAGCCCCTGCAGGGCCGCGTCGCGCGGACGCGAGACCGACCCGCGGTTGGCCGCGCTCGCCACGTTCCCGGGCGAGAGCCCGGCGTAGTTGTGGGTGGGGCCCACGATCCCGTCGAAGTTCGCCTCTGGCACGCGCCGGAGACTACCGCGCGCA
>JBILFU010000008.1:0-18476 GCA_044351405.1 Phycisphaerales bacterium | reverse complement strand
CCTTCCGTGTGCGAGCCCCCGCAGTGAGCACGGGATCCTCGGAAAGCGGCGTGCGAAACTGAGAAGTCCGGCAGTTGGACGTGCGCCCCGTGGGTGCCAACCGGACGAACAGTTTCGCCCGAGGCGAAGCGGAACCTGGTGGAGCGCCGCCGTCCGCGTCCGAGGGTCCCGCGCGCAACGGAGGGGGCGGTTGAACGACTCAACTCACTTCACCGCACGCACTCCTACTGACCAACGGCTTCGGCATCTCGGTCGCTGAGTAGTCCACCATCTGCGCGCTCGCGCACCGTGCCGTCGCGCTTGCGGCTGCGTTCGCAGCGGGGTGCTTCGCGGAGGTCGGCGACTGAGACGAGCTTTGCTGCAGGATCAAGCGTCACACGGCTGACGCCCATCAGGTCTGCCAGTTCTGCAGTGAATGGCTTCAGGGTGCCGTCGGCGTCTGGGATCACCAGACCGGCGTCGAGGGAATTCTCGATGCCTTGTGACTTTGCTTCCTCGAGCGCCTTCATGGCAGACTCGCGCGCTGCGAAGACTGCCGGCCAACCGGCGGCGGCGGCGAAGGTGATCGGGACATGCTGCTCGAAGACAATGTTCTTTGCATCCGCGCCCTTGAGCGCACGCCAGGCTTCGTCAGCCGTGTGCGGCAGCACTGGGGCAAGCATGCGGATCAAACCCTCGGCGACGGCATTCATGGCGCGCTGCGTTGCGCGTCGGCGCGTGCCGTCCGCGCGGTCGCAGTACAGGCGATCCTTGGTGGCCGCAAACCACTCGGCGCTCAGCGTGGCGTTGCAGAAGTCGAAGAGCGCCACGTGCGCGGCCCGGAAGTCCGACGCGCGGTACGCGGCGAGCACCGTGGCCTGCACCTTGGCGAACTCGCCGAGCGCCCAGCCGTCAATCGAGTTCGGGTCTGTCTTCGAGAGCTGCGCAGCCTCGTCGGCGGCCGCTGAGTAGTCGTACAGGTTGCTCAGGAGGTACCGCAGCGTGTTGCGGATCTTGCGATAGCCCTCGCCGGCGGTCGTGAAGAACGACATGTCGACCTTGATGTCGCCCTCGTAGGGAACGCTCGACACCCACCAACGGCAGACCTCCGCACCCACCTGCTTCAGGAGATCCTCGACCTCGATCGTGTTGCCGAGGCTCTTGGACATCTTCTTGCCGTCCTTGTCGACGATGAAGCCGTGCGTGACGAGCGCCTTGAAGGGCGGCACGCCCGTGGCGCCGAGCGCCGGCAGCAGGCTCAGCTGAAACCAGCCGCGATGCTGGTCGGAACCTTCCAGGTAGAGGTCGGCCGGGTAGCCCAGGCCGCGCTCGCGCAGCACGGCGTTCCAGCTCGAGCCCGACTCGAACCAAACGTCGAAGATGTCGTAGAGCTTCGCGAGCCCGGCGACCTGCACGCCCCGCGGCGCGTCGGGGTCCGCGGCAGGATCCCAGTGCGCCAGCAGTTCGGCCGGGCCCTCCGTGAACCACGCGTCGCTTCCCTTCTCGCGGAAGCGCTTCGCCACGGCGCGGACGCTCGCCGGCGTGAGGAGCACCTGGCCGTCCGCCGTCCGGAAGGCGGGGATCGGCAGGCCCCACGCGCGCTGGCGGCTGATGCACCAGTCCGGGCGGCTCTCGAGCATGCCGCGCATGCGGTTGCGGCCCCAGGCGGGCACGAAGTCGACCCCGCCCTGCGCGGCGCCCTGGCCGGTCGCATCGAGCGCGAGCGCGCGTAGGCTCCGTCCGTCGCGCCTGGTCGGGCGGTCGACGCCGATGAACCACTGCTCGGTGGCGCGGAAGATGACGGGCGTCTTGGAGCGCCAGTCGTGCGGGTACGAGTGGGTGAAGACGTGGTCGTGATAGAGGTGACCGCTCGCGCGGAGGTGCTCGGTGACCTCCTTGTTCGCGTCCCACACGCTCTTGCCGCGCAGCCACGCGGGCACGGTGTCGTCGTAGGTACCGTCGTCGCGGACCGGGCAGTAGGTGTCCAGGCCCTCCTTGAGGCCCGTGCGGTAGTCCTCGGCGCCGTGGCCGGGCGCGGTGTGCACCAGTCCCGTGCCGTCCTCGAGCGTCACGTAGTCGGCGGCGACGACGCGGCCCTCGCGGTCGCAGAAGGGGTGCCGGTACCGCAGGCCGACGAGCTTCGCGCCCTCGGTCTCCGCCACCATGCGCACCTTCTCGCTTCCCGCGAGCCTGGTGACCTTCCCGAGGAGATCGGAGGCCATGATCGCGAGGTTGCCGTCGACCTCGGCCACGCAGTAGCGGTGGTCGGGGTGCACCGCGATCGCGAGGTTCGCGGGGAGCGTCCAGGGCGTGGTGGTCCAGATGGTGAAGCTCGGCGTGCAGTCGAGCTCGCAGCCGAACGCGCGCTCCGCGGCCTCGCGGTCGGCGGCCTCGAAGTCCACGTAGACGGACAGGTCCTCGCGGTCCTCGTACTCGAGCTCCGCCTCGGCGAGCGCGGTCCGGTTGGCGATCGACCAGTGCACGGGCTTGAGCGCGCGGTAGACCAGGCCCTGCTCCACGAGGTCGGCGAAATCCTCGATCACCGCGCCCTCGAAGGCGGGCTTCATCGTGAGGTACGGGTCCGCGTAGTCGGCAAGCGTCAGGAGCCGCTGCATCTGCCCGGCCTGCAGCTTCACGAACTTCTCCGCGTAGGCCTGGCACTCGCGCCGGATCACCATGCGCCGCTGGTCGTCGGGAAGCTCAAGCACCTTCTGGAGCTTGCCCTTCTCGTTCATCTCCGTGACGACCTTGTGCTCGATCGGCAGGCCGTGGCAGTCCCAGCCGGGCACGTACGGCACGCGCATCCCGTCCATCAGGCGGGCGCGCACCACGATGTCCTTCAGGACCTTGTTCAGCAGGTGCCCCAGGTGGATCGAGCCGTTCGCGTAGGGCGGGCCGTCGTGGAAACAGAAGAGCGGCGCGCCGGCGCGAGCCTCCTGCACTGCGTCGTAGAGCCGCTCGTCCTGCCAGCGCTTCACCGTCTGCGGCTCGGCCTGGGCGAGGTTCGCCTTCATGGCGAAGTCGGTCTTGGGGAGGTTGAGCGTGCTCTTGTAGTCGGGCATGGCGCGGTCCGGCGCGGGTTCAGTCGAAGTCCGGCTCGTCGCCGGGCTTCACCGCCTCGTCGAGGTACTTCTGGAAGTCGCCCATCTTGTAGGAGACGAAGCAGAACACGTGGTGCAGCGTGAACCACTCCGGGTCCTTCGGGTCCTTGTCGAGGTCCTGGCGCAGGCGGTTGAGTTCGGCGAGCACGCGTTCGGCTTTCATGGCGTTTCCGTGGGGCGGGCAGTCTAGGTCAGTGGGAGTGGCCGGCGTGGTCGTGGTCGGCGTGACCGGCGTGATCGGCATGGTCGTGGCCCGCATGCGCGTGCGACGCCGCCTCGAGCCGCCCGACCGCGAGCGCGAGCCCGACGCCGAGGACGAGCGCCACCGAGAGGCCCACGCGGTCGTGGCGGTGGAAGTGCACCTCGGGCAGCAGGTCGGCGGCCGCGATGCAGAGGAACGTCCCCGCCGAGAACGCGAGCGCGTACGGCACGGCGACCTCGACGCCGCCGAGCGCGGGGGCGCCGCTGCGGAAGAGGATCGCGCCGATCGGGACGAGGAGCGCGAAGCCCGCGTTCACGGCGAGCGTCTTCGCGCGGCTGCCGCCGCTCGCGCGCAGGAGCGTCGCGACGGTCATCGCGTCGAACGGCTTGTGCAGCAGGATCACGAGGAATGTCCCGAGCCCGGCGAGCGCGGGCCCCGCGGCCCCCTCCTGCGCGGCGGCAACGCTCGCCGCGAGCGCCACGCCCTCGAGCAGCGAATGCAGCCCCATGCCGACCGCCGCGCCCGCCCACGTGAGACGCCCCACGGGGTGCCCGTGCGCGTGCTCGTGGTGGTGGCCGTCGTGGCCGTGCATCGGGTCGTCGCACGCCGGCTCGGGCGCCTCGTGCTGGTGGAAGTGCGCGAACCGCTGCAGGAAGAACATCGAGAGGAACCCGACCGCGATCGCGACCATCAGCGGGTCGAAGAGCCCGTGCGCGTCGGCGGCCGCGGCGCCGGCCGAGCGCTCCATGCGGGCCATGAGCGCGTGCGGCACCATGTGGAAGATCGCGACGCCGAGCATCACCCCGGAGACGAAGCTCAGCCCGAACTGCATGCGCCGGTGGTTCAGGCGCACCACGAGCGGCACCAGCCCCCCGAGGCACGAGGCCACGATGACGCAGGCGCAGTAGAGGACGATCGTGGTCGCTGGATCCATGGGAAGCGGCCGGGGCGCGCCGCCGGAAAGGGACGCGCGCGGACGTCAAAGCACGATACTTGAGGCCGGAAACGCGCATTTCGGCGGACCCGGGCAGTCGGGCGCGCCCTTGCGGGCCGATGGGGGCGCGGATAGACTTCTCCGTTCGACCGCTGGGGTGGTAGCTCAATTGGAAGAGCGCCTCGGTCGCATCGAGGAGGTTGTGAGTTCGATCCTCATCCACTCCACCTGACGGGCCCCGCGGCCCGGCCTGCAGCCCGCCCGCCCGGCGGGCTGCGGCGCTTTTGGCCGTACCATCGGGCGCGATGTCCGCCGGCGAGCCGACGACCGAGACCGCCCCCCGGGCCTACAACCGGGACACCCCGGCCATGCGGCAGTACGACCGGTTCAAGCGGGAGCACCCCGGGTGCCTGCTCCTCTTCCGGATGGGCGACTTCTACGAGCTCTTCGACGAAGACGCCGTGACGGCCCACCGGGCGCTGGGGATCACGCTCACGGAGCGCAACAAGGGCCAGCCGATGGCCGGCGTCCCGTTCCACTCCGTCGAGGGATACCTGCGGCGACTGGTCGAGCAGGGCTTCCGCGTGGCGGTCTGCGAGCAGCTCCAGGACCCCGCCGAGGCCAAGGGCGTGGTGGAGCGCGGCGTCACCCGCGTCCTGTCCCCGGGCACGCTCGTGGACGAGACGCTGCTGGACGACTCCCGCGCCAACCGCCTGGCCGCGGTCTGGGCCGCGGGTGCGGGGCCGGACGCCCCCGCCGCGGTGGCCGTCGCCGAACTCTCGACCGGCGAGTTCACGGTGGAGGAATGCCCCGCCGCGCTCGTCGACGACCTGCTCGCGCGCCTCGGGCCGCGCGAGGTCGTCGTGGTGGAGGGCGACCACGAGAACGCGGATCGCCCCTCGGCGCGGATCGCGCGCTCGCTCGGCTGCGCGACGCTCGAACTGCCGGGCTGGATGTTCCGGCCGGCAGACGCCGCCGCGACGCTCAAGGAGCACTTCGGCGTCCGCACGCTCGAGTCCTTCGACCTCGCCGAGGACGGTGCGGCCGCGACCGCCGCGGGTGCCCTCCTCCGCCACCTCGTCGACACGCAGCGCGGACTCGGCTCGGACCCGACCGCCACCGGACGCGCCGTCCGCCCGCTCGCGCACCTGCGGCCGCCCCGCCGCGGCGGGCGCAGCGCGAACCTCGTGCTTGACGCGACCACGCTGCGGAGCCTGGAGGTGGAGCGGACGCTCCGCTCGGGAAGCTCGGAGGGGACGCTCCTCTCGGTGCTCCAGCGCGGCCGCACCCCGATGGGCCGCCGTCTCCTGCGCGAGTGGACCTGCGCGCCGCTCGCCGACCGCGCCGCGATCCGCGCGCGCCAGGACGCGGTCGCGACGCTCGTCGCCGACGAGCGCATGCGCGATGAGCTCCGCGCCGCCTGCGACGGCGTGCAGGACGTCGCGCGCATCGCGAGCCGCATGTCGATGGGCCGCTCGACGCCGCGCGACCTCGTCGCGCTCGGGCGATCGATGCAGCTCGGCGCGAGGATCGCCGCGGCGCTCGGGTCCGCGCCCGCGTTCGCAGGCGCGCGTTTGGCGCTCGAGGAGGCCGCCGCGCGCGTCGCCCCGCTCGCGGCGCGGATCGCGGCAAGCTGCGTGGAGCAGCCGCCCGCGCACCTGCGCGACGGCGGGCTCTTCCGCGACGGCGCCGATCCCGAGATCGACGAGTGCCGGTCGCTCCAGCGCGACGCCACGGCGTGGATGGCGCGCTACCAGGGAGAGCTCGCCGAGCGCACCGGGATCGCCAGCCTCAAGATCGGCTACAACCGGGTCTTCGGCTACTACATCGAGATCACCAACGCGCACGCCGCCAAGGCGCCCGCCGAGTTCACCCGCCGGCAGACGCTGCGGAACGCGGAGCGCTACGTGACCCCGGAGCTCAAGGCCTTCGAGGACAAGGTGCTCTCCGCGGAGGGCCGCGCGGTCGCGCGGGAGCGCGCGCTCTTCGACGAGCTCTGCTCGGACGCCGCGGCGCACCTCGCCGACCTGGTGCGCTTCGCCGACGCGGTCGCGAGCCTGGATGCCGTGGCGAGCCTCGCAGAGGTCGCTGCGCGCCACCGCTGGGTGCGGCCCGAGGTGGTCGACGAGCCCGTCCTCGAGATCGCCGCCGGGCGCCACCCGGTGCTCGACGACCTCCTGCGCGACCGCTTCGTGCCGAACGACGCGGAGCTCGGCACCGCGGGCCGGCCGGCGACGCTCGCCCTCATCACCGGCCCGAACATGGCCGGGAAGAGCACCTACATCCGCCAGACGGCGCTGATCGCGCTGCTCGCCCACATGGGAAGCTTCGTGCCCGCGGAGCGCGCGACGGTCGGCATCGCGGACCGCATCTTCACGCGGATCGGCGCGAGCGACGAGCTGCACTCCGGACAGTCCACCTTCATGGTGGAGATGACCGAGACCGCGCGCATCCTGAACCACGCCACGCGCCGGTCGCTCGTCGTGCTCGACGAGATCGGCCGCGGGACCAGCACGCTCGACGGCCTGAGCCTTGCCTGGGCGATCACCGAGCACCTCGCGGCGGCGGGCGCGCGCACGCTCTTCGCCACGCATTACCACGAGCTCACGGATCTCTCGACGCGCATCGCGGGCGTCCGCAACCTCCACGTCGCGGTGCGCGAGTGGAAGGGAGACGTGGTGTTCCTCCACCGGATCCTCGCCGGCAGCACCGACCGCAGCTACGGGATCCACGTCGCGCAGATCGCTGGCATCCCGCGCGGCGTCGTCGCGCGCGCGAAGGAGGTGCTCGGCACGCTCGAAGTGCACGCGAGCCCGCGCCAGCCGCGCGGCCGCGGCAGGACGGCCCCCGCGGACGCGATGCCGCTCTTCGCGCCGGACGCGGGCGACGGGCAGGCCGCTCCCGCCCCGCCCCACCCGGCGCTCGAGGCGCTGCGGGCCGCGGACCTCGAGAACCTCACGCCGCTGAAGGCCTTCGACCTCCTGCGGAGCCTCAAGGAGCAGGCGAACGATGCTTGACGTCGCTTCCGAGACCAACGCCTGGCGCCAGGCGCACGGCGCCGGCCTCAACTGGCAGGACTACCTGGCCGCGCACCGCGACCGCACCGCCGGCTGGGGCGGGCACATCGCGGCCGCCCGGCTCACCGAGCAGCAGCGCGCGCTCCTCACGGGCTTCACGCGGCGCATGCCGGTGATCGTGCTGACGGGCGCCTGGTGCGGCGACTGCGCGGTCCAGTGCCCGATGCTGGGGGCGATCGCGGAGGCGTGCCCCGCGGCGGACGTCCGCTTCCTAGAGCAGGCGGCGCACATGGCGCTCGCGGAACGGGTGCGCATCTGCGGCGGCACGCGCGTGCCGACCGTGGTCTGGTGCGCCGAGGACTTCGAGTTCTGCGCGATCCAGGGCGACCGTACGCTCGCGCGCTACCGCGCGATGGCGGCGCGCCAGCTCGGCGCCTCGTGCCCGCTGCCGGCGGCGTCGATCCCGGCCGACGAGGCCGCGGCGACGCAGCAGGGCTGGGTCGACGAATTCGAGCGCGTCCAGCTCATGCTCCGGCTCTCGCCGCGGCTTCGCGCGCTGCACGGCGATTGATCGGCGGCGCGGCACGCGTCACGGCCGCGCGGCGCGACCGAGCCGCGCGCCGCCGCGCTCACTTCCCCGCGAGCTTCCAGGCAGCCTCGAGCATCGGGCGCACGCCCTCGCCGGTGGCGCCGGAGATGGCGAGCGGGCGCTCGCCCTTCTTCATCCCGATCGCCCCCGCGAAGCGCTCGATGCGCGCCTCGCGCTCCTCGGCAGGCACCAGGTCCAGCTTGTTGAGCACCACGATCTCGGGCTTCTCCGCCAGCTCTGCGGAGAACTCCAGGAGCTCCCCGCGGATCGTGCGCCAGTTGGCGACCGGGTCGCTGCCGTCGAGCGGCGCCAGGTCCACGAGGTGCACGATCGCGCGCGTCCGCTCGACGTGCTTCAGGAAGTCGTGCCCGAGGCCCGCGCCCTGCGCGGCGCCCTCGATGAGCCCGGGCAGGTCGGCGAACACCAGCCGTCGCTCCATGTCGAGCTCCGCGATCCCGAGCTGCGGGCTCAGCGTCGTGAACGGGTACGCGCCCACCTTCGCGTTCGCGCGGCTCACCGCGCGCAGCAGCGTGCTCTTGCCGGCGTTCGGCAGCCCGACGAGCCCGATGTCCGCGATCAGCTTCAGCTCGAAGCGCAGGCGACGCTCGACCGCGGGCTCGCCCGGGGTGCACTCGGTCGGGGTCTGCTTGAGCGGCCCCTTGAAGTGCTCGTTCCCGAAGCCGCCCTTGCCCCCCGGGGCCACCACGGCGCGCTGCCCGGCCGCCAGGAGGTCCACCAGGAACTCGCCGGTGTCCGCGTCGGAGACCACCGTGCCGACCGGCAGCTTGATCTCGACGCTTCCGCCGTCGGCCCCGTGGAAGCTCTTCTTGGCGCCCCGGCCGCCGTCCTCGGCGAAGAAGTGGCCGCGGAAGGAGAACTCGATCAGCGTGTCGAGGTGCGGGTCCGCCACCACCAGGACGTCGCCTCCGCGGCCGCCGTCGCCGCCGTCGGGGCCGCCCTTCGGCCGGTCCTTCTCCTGACGCAGGTGCGAGCACCCGTCGCCGCCCTTTCCGGAGCGGACGGTCACGACGGCGGTGTCGACGAACACGTTCATGGCGGGCGGGCGCGGGCCGGGAAAGAAAACCGCGCAGATCGGACGACCTGCGCGGTTCGGTGTGCGGTCAGGGGGGCGTCAGCGATCGATCGCCAGGCGCGGCGTCAACGGATCCGACGGGATCACGTCCACGAAGCGGCCGCGGAAGCGGACGGTGCCCTCGGCGAGCGCCATCAGCGTGTGGTCCTTGCAGAGCTTGACGAGGTAGCCGGGCTTCCACTGCGTGCCGCACTGGCGGACGATGATGGAACCGCTCTTGGCGGCCTCGCCGCCGTAGAGCTTGATGCCGCGGAACTGCGGATTCGAGTCGCGGCCGTTCTGGGTCGAGCCCTGGCCCTTCTTGTGTGCCACGGTGGAGTCTCCTTGCGCGGCCGGAAGGGCCGCGAGCCCTGAAGGGTAGCCGAAACCCCCATGCGCCTCAAGCCCTTCGAGGCACCTCCGTCCCCTGACGACCCCGCGGCGGATCTGCCGGTTATCGGAAGACCTCAGGCGGCGTCAGCGCATGATCCAGCGGTCGCGAAGCGGGTCAAACTGGGCCTGCGCCGCCACGCGCGCATCGCTCGTCCCGGGGAAGCGGTAGTCCCGCACCCACGTGCGCCGCGTGACGACAGGCTGCCCGTCGGGGCCGGTCTCGCGGTCGAACGCCGCGCTGATGCCGGACACGAACAGCGTGAGGTCCTTCAGGTCCGTACCCGCGGGGATCTCCCAGATCACGAAGCCGTCGCGCGCGTTCGCCTCGCCGTCGAGGAGGTCGCCCATGGCCTGGAACTGGTCCAGCGCCTGCGCGGAGGCGCACTCGCGCTGCAGGCGGCGGGACACCTCGGGCGCGACCCCGGAGCCCGCGGAGCGGATGGCGCCGTCCCCGAACAGCAGGTCGAACCGGGGAAGGAATCGCTGCGTCTTCCCCGTGCGGTTTGCGACCACGTAGGTGAACACCAGGTAGCGGCCGCCCGACGGCTGGTCGGTCACGGCCTGCAGGAGGCCCGGCCGAAAGTCAAGGTCGTCGGCCGTCGCCGGCTTCGCAGGCCGGACGGCAGGGGGCGCGCCCGGGCCGTCGACCGGGAGCGGTCCGGCGCCGGCAACGACCAGGAGCGTCGCGGCCGCCAGGGTCAATGCAAACGGTCGGGAAACGGTCATTCCGGGATTCTACGAGGGCGATCGCCCAGCGGTTACGCTGACTTCGTGCCATTCCGGCGCCTGTTTCCCAAGAAGTCGCCCGCGGCACGCGACCTGTGGATCGGGCCGGCCCCGGCGGAACTCCGCCCGGAGGGGCTGGCGTCGGTGCTGGGCGCCGGATCCGTGGCGACGCCCGCCTTCGAGCGCCGGGCGGCGGCCCAGGGGATCGACCTCTCGCGGCTCTTCGTCGCCACCGAGCGCGGCCGCATCCGCGCGGCCGCGCTCCTCATCCCGCACCCCGGCCGAACGGGGCTGCTCCTCGCCTCGGCGCCGGCGGACGAGCGCCACGCCGCCGTCGCCGCCGAGACGTGCGCAAGCCTGCTGCGCGCCGCGCACGGCTCCGGAATCCGGCTGGCGCAGGCGCTCTCCTCTCCCGGGGATGCCCTGCGCAACGCCGTCTGGTCCGGGTCCGGCATGCGCCACCTGGCGACGCTCGACTACATGGAGCGACCCCGCAACCTCCCGTGGCAGGAACGCGCGCTGCCGGAGGGCATCGAACTGGCAGCCTGGGATCCGGCCGACCGAGGCTGCCTCGAGCGGCTCCTCCCGCGCACCTACGTCGAGACGCTCGACTGCCCCGGACTGGCGCAGCTGCGCGACCCCGTCGATGTCCTCGACGGTCACCTCGCCGTCGGCAGCCACGATCCTCGGCTCTGGACGATCGCATCGCACCGGGGCGAACCGGTGGCCGCGCTCCTGCTCTCCCCGTCCCCGGAGTCGGGCGCGGTGGAGATCGTCTACCTGGGGATCGTCCCTGCCATGCGCGGCCGCGGCCTGGGAGGCGCCCTGCTCTCCCGTGGACTGGCGCTCGCGCGCGGCTGCGCGGAGCCGAGCGTGGCGCTCGCGGTCGATGCGCGGAACTCGCCCGCGGTCGCGCTCTACGCGCGCGCGGGATTCCGCACCGTCAGGCGGCGCGAGGCCTTCGTCGCACCGCTCCCCGCCTAGCGGAACCCGGCGCGCCCTGTCAAATGCGCCGCGTTGTCCACATCGAACCCGCATCCGGACCGCTCGGCCGTGGATGACATTTCCGCAATCGGGGGAAGCCCACATCGCAGCGGCACTTACGAATCCGTCCGCCGACGACGACGGGAACGATGCTTGCATCCCTGCGCGGTGCCGCTACCCTTCACCGTTCGCCCGCAGGATGCAGGCGATGCGACGGCGCCGCCTGAGCGGCGCCCCACGGGCTGCGCACGGGACGACCACGTCCGTTGCGCGCCGCCTGGGCGGACCGTCGCTGCGGACGGCACGGATTGCACCACGCCAACCCTTCGATGCCCGACCGGCTCCCGCCGGACGGCGATGCCGCGTCCCCGCGGCGAGAGGTCCCACGCACCGTGCACACCACCGTCGACGACCAGCGAGACCCATCCGCCGCACGCGATTCGAAGCGCGCGACGGAAGCCTCGGTCGAGCGGCGGCTTGCCGCCAAGGTGGGCGCCGCGCGGTACCGGATGTGGTTCTCCGAGCCCGCCCGCATCCGGATCGAGGGCGCGGAGCTGCACGTCGCGGCCCCGAGCCGCTTCGCCGCGGACTGGATCGAGCGCCACTTCCGCGACGACCTGGCGTCCGTCGCGGCGGACGTCGGGCTCGATGCCGTAAGGATCCGCGCCGAGGAGGCCCCGGGAGCGGTCTCGCCCCCGGCCGATGCCGACCGGGGGCGGGAGGCGCGTCCGGTGCCCGCGGCGCGGCGGGACGACCCGCGCTGGCGCAAGCTGGACGATTTCGTCGTCGGCGACTCCAACCGGATGGCCTTCGAAGCCGTCCGCCGGCTGGCGGGAGACGACCTCGGCGGCATCCGCGGGATCCTCCTGCACGGCGGCTGCGGCGTGGGGAAGACCCACCTGCTGCAGGGCCTGTGCGCGCGGCGGCGGGCCGTGCGGCCGCAGGACCGGATCCGCTACACGACCGGCGAGCAGTTCACCAACGACTACATCCAGGCCGTCCGCGGCGGATCCATCGAGGCCTTCCGGGCCCGCGTCCGCAGGCTCGACCTGCTGGCGATCGACGACGTCCACTTCCTGTCGAACAAGGGCGCCACGCAGGCCGAGTTCCTGCACACGATCGACGCCATCGGGCTGGCGGGAGCGCGCGTGGCCATGGCCACGGACGCGCACCCGCGCGCGCTCCGCGCGTTCAGCGAGGCGCTCGTCAGCCGGCTGCTCGCGGGCATGGTGGTGCAGGTGGACGCGCCCGACCGGACCACGCGCGAGGCGCTCGTCACCCGGCTCGCCGCCGAGCGCGGCATCGCCCTGGAGGCCCCGGCGGCCCAGGCGGTGTGCGACCGCTCGCTCGGCAGCGTCCGCGAGATCGAGGGAGCCCTGGCGCGCATCGCGGCTGCCCTGCTCCTGGAGGACAAGGGCGGGATCGCGACGCTGAGCCTGGTGGAGCGGGCGCTCGGCATCGGAAACGCCGGCGTGCGGGGCGCCCCGCCCCGGATCGCCGCGATCCTCGACGCGACCTGCGCCGAGCTCGGCGTCTCCCGGGACGACCTGGCGGCGAGCGGACGCCACCGCCGCGTCGTGCTCGCGCGCGGGGTGGTGGTGCACCTGGCGAGGGAGATGACCACGCTCAGCTACCCGGAGATCGCCCGGCACCTCGGTCGGTCGGCCCACTCCAGCGCCCACGCCGCCGCCCGGCGCATCCAGGACATGATGGACCGAGGCGACTCGGTCCCGGCCGAGGGTCCCCAGGAGAGCCCGAGGTCGGTGCGGGAAGTGGTCGAGGGCATCCGGCGCGACGTGCACCGCCACGCGCGCGCAGCCCGATAGACTCCGCGCGAGATGCGCGCGTCCCTTGCCCTCTCCGCCGTGCTCGCCGCGGCGCTCGCGGCCGCCGGGCCGTGCCGCCCTGCCGCTGCCCAGTTCTACGAGAAGGTCGATCTCGCGCAGGCGGCCGCGGACGCGCTGGTCGACGCGCTCGACGGCGGCAATCCGGCGATCGGTTCGTCCGTGGCGACGCTCGCGGCCCTCGACGATCCTCAGGCCGACGCCCTCTTCCGCGCGATGGCTCGCAGCGGTAATCCGGCGGCCCGCGTGTACGGCGTCCTGGGGGCGGCCCTGGCGAGCGGCAAGGGCATCGATCCCGCCCTCTACTCCGGGCTCGCGGACCGAGACGAGCGCGCCGCGGTCATCCGCGAGTCGAACGTCACCGGCATCCTGCGGAAGTCGCCCGTCGGGGCGTTGCTCGCCGAAGGGGATCTGCCGCCCGCGGCGGTGCTCTCGCTCGTGGCCGAGGCCGGTCGCCGCGGAGAGCCGTGGGACGCCGCCCTGCTCGTGCCGATCGCCGCCTCGGACGACCCGATCGCGGCGGGCTTCGCCTCGCTCCTCCTGCGTTCCGGTCAGGCCCCTGCCTCCCGGGACGAGTCCGCCTGGACGGCGTTCCGCCCGCGGCTCGCCCGGATGACCCCCGCCGAGCGCGCGCCGACGCTGCTCGGGCTGGTGGAGGCGACCCTGCTCTTCGAGCTGCGCAGTGCCGTGCCGATGCTCCTGGCCGAGGTCGCCCGCGACGGGACGCCGGTCGAGGTGCGGGCCGCGGCAGTCGGCATGGCGCTGCGGCTCGATCCCGCGCGCGGCGTCGACGCGTGGCGGAGCGACTCCACCGGTGACGGCAGCCAGCGGTCGCTGGTGCGGGCGGCCATGCAGCTCCTGGCCGCGGCCGGTCCCGGCATCGCGCCCGAGGCGTTCGACGACGTCCGCAACGGCAATCCCGTCCTCGATGCCATCGCCAACGCCGGGCAGGCGCAGTGCCGCGGCGACGACCCCGTGCCGACGCTGGTGGCGCTCCTGGACTCGGGACACTCGGGAGCGGCGGAGTGGGCGCTCATCCGCGCGGGCGAGCTTCCGCCGGAGAAGTCGGCCCCGGTATGGCAGCATCTCCTCAGGACGATGGAGTCGGCCCCGGCCGGCGAGGAACCGCCGGCGCCCGTCCTGACGGGCCTCGCCCGGGAGCTCATGCGCTCGGACCCGGACGCGGTGCGGAAGCTGATCGACCGCTTCGCGTCGTCGCCGACGCTCGCGGTGGCGATCATGTCGGGCGTGCACGAGAGCAAGGTGCCGCAGGCGCAGGACATCGCCCGGGAGCGGCGAGGTTCGCTGCCGCGAATGGGCGAGAGCATCGCCGTGCTGACGCTGGCCCGCGCCGGCGCGCCGCTCACCGAGGCCGACCGGACGCTGCTCGCACGGGCGGCCGCGGGCGGCGGGGACCTGCAGCCGGGCCTGGCGCTCGAGGCGGCGTGGTACTACGTGAAGTCCCAGGGCAAGTCGGCGGATGCGGCCGCACGGCTTGCGGGCGCCTCCGCCGGCACCTCCTCCGCGAGCGAGGGACGCTGACGATGCCCGGACACGCCAACAGCCCCGTCATCCCGCTGAACAAGCCCGACATCCGGACCGAGGACATCGAGCTCGTCGGCGAGACGCTGCGGACCGGTACGCTGTCGATGGGGGCGCGGCTGCTCGAGTTCGAGCAGCTCGTCGCGGAGCGGACCCGGCGCCCCTACGGCATCGGCGTGTGCTCGGGCGCCATGGCGATCGAGATCGCGCTGAAGGCGCTCGGCGTCGGGCCCGGCGACGAGGTGCTGGTGCCGGCCTTCGGCGCGAGCGCCATGCCGCACTCCGTGCTCAACGTCGGGGCGCGACCGGTGTTCGTCGACGTCGATCCGCTGAGCCTCAACATGGACCCGGAGTCGGCCGCCCGCCGGATCGGGAAGAAGACCCGGGCGATGCTCGCCGCCCTCACCTTCGGCAACCCCGCGCGTCTGCCGGAGCTGATCGCGCTCTGCTCCCGCATGGAGATCCCCATGGTCGAGAACGCCGCGGAGGCGCTCGGCTCCACCATCGGGGCGGACAACGCCGGGCGCTTCGGGCGGATCGCCTGCCTCGGGTTCTGGTCGAACCGCCAGGTCACCACCGGCGAGGGCGGCATGGTGGTGACGCACGACGACACGCTGGCGGCCGCGTGCCGCGCGCTGCGCCACCAGGGCCGCGTCGACCGGATGAGCTTCGCCGGGCAGCCGCGCGACATCGGTGCGATGCTCGAGCACGTCGAGCTCGGCGGGTACGACGCCCGCCTGCCCGAGGCCGAGGCCGCGCTGGGCTGCGCGCAGATCCGGCGGCTGGACGAGACGATCGCGCGCCGGCAGGAGCTGGCCACCTCGTACCTGCGCCGGCTCGCGGCGAACCCAGACCTGGTGCTCCCCACCGTCCCCGAGGGCGCCGGCATCAGCTGGGCGAACTTCGTCGTGCGGCTCTCCACGCGCTTCACCGCCGAGGACCGCGACGCGATCATCGGCGTCCTGCACCGGCAGGACGTCGGCGCCGCCAACTACTACCCGGCGACCAGCCTGCTGCCGCAGGTGCGGTCGCTCGTCGGCACCGAGCCCGGCCAGTTCCCGGTGGCGGAGAGCGCCGCCGCGCGCACGATCGCCCTCCCCTTCTTCAACACCATGACGCAGGACGAGGTCGAGACGGTGTGCGGCGTCCTCGAGGTGGCGCTCGCGCGGACCGGCGGCGTCTCGCGCGGCTGAGGCGCGGGCCGCGGCGCGGCGGTCACTCCCACTCGATGGTCGCGGGCGGCTTGCTCGAGATGTCGTACACGACCCGGTTCACGCCCTTCACCTCGTTGATGATCCGGTTGGAGATGCGGGCGAGCACGTCGTAGGGCAGCCGCGCCCAGTCGGCGGTCATGAAGTCCTCGGTGGTGACGGCGCGCAGCGCGACCACCGAGTCGTAGGTGCGGCCGTCGCCCATCACGCCGACGCTCTTCACCGGCAGCAGCACCGCGAACACCTGGCTCGTGCTCCGGTAGAGCTCCGCGTCGACGATCTCCTCCAGCAGGATCTCGTCGCAGTCGCGCAGGATCGCCAGCCGGTCCTCGGTCACCTCGCCGAGCACGCGCACCGCGAGCCCCGGTCCCGGGAACGGATGCCGCCACACGATCTGCGGGGGAAGCCCGAGCACCTCGCCCAGGCGCCGGACCTCGTCCTTGAAGAGGTCGCGCAGCGGCTCGACCAGCCTGAAACCGAGCTCCGCGGGCAGCCCGCCGACGTTGTGGTGCAGCTTGATGTTGGCGGCCGTGCCCGCGAGGCTCGCGCCGCTCTCGATGACGTCCGGGTACAGCGTCCCCTGCGCCAGCCACCGCGCCCCGGGCCCGACGTCCTTCGCGGCGGCGCGGAAGACGTCGATGAAGCGGTGGCCGATCCGCCGCCGCTTCTCCTGCGGGTCGGAGATCCCGCGCAGGTCGGAGAGGAAGTCGCGCGACGCGTCCACCACGCGGAGGTCGACGTCGAAGGCTCCGCGGAAGGTGCTCTCCACCAGGTCGCGCTCGCCGTTGCGGAGGAGCCCGTTGTCCACGAAGATGCAGGTGAGCCGGTCGCCGACGGCACGGGCGAGGAGCGCGGCCACCACGCTCGAGTCGACCCCGCCGGACAGGCCGCAGATGACGCGGTCGGGCCCCACGTCCCCGCGGACGCGCTCCGTCTCGCGCTCCAGGAAGTCGGCCATGCGCCAGTTGCCGCGGCAGCCGCAGGCTCCGTAGAGGAAGTTGCGCAGGACGTCGACGCCGTGGGGCGTGTGCGTGACCTCGGGGTGGAACTGGACGCCGTAGAAGGGCTTGGAGCGGTGCGCGACCGCCGCCACCGGGCACGTATCGGTCGATGCCAGCACCGCGAGGTCCCCGCGGGCGTCCCGGACCTGGTCGCCGTGGCTCATCCAGACCGTCGTGCGTGCGGGGAGCCCGTGCAGGAGGCCGTCCCCGTCGCGCACGTCGAGCTGCGCACGGCCGTACTCGCGGTGCGCGGCCGGGCTGACCTCGCAGCCGAGCATCTGGCAGCCGAGCTGCATCCCGTAGCAGATGCCGAGCACCGGGATGCCCAGGTCGAGCACCGCGGGATCGCAGCGCGGCGCGCCCGGATCGAACACGCTCGACGGGCCGCCCGAAAGGATGATGCCCTTCGCCCCCAGGCCCCGCAGCGTCTCGAGCGGGGTGCCCGGCGCCACCAGCAGGCTGAACACCCCGAGCTCGCGGACCCGCCGCGCGATGAGCTGCGCGAACTGGCTGCCGAAGTCGAGGATCAGGACGGTCTCGGTCGCGCTGCTCATCGGAGGGGCGGATGCTACCGATGCCCCGGCGGGCGTACACTGCGCGCCTTGGCCCCGACGCCGTCAAGCCCCGATCGCCGCGCCGCCGGACGCGCGTGGGCGGTCGCCGTCCTGTGCGCGCCCGCCGCGCTGCCCGGCTGCGATGCGGCGGTCCCGCCCTCCTTCGACGACCCGGTCCCCGAGGCCAGGCTCGGCGCGATCGCGGCCGGGCCCGACGCGAGTTCCGCCGGCGAGATGCGGCACCTGGTGGAGAACCTGTCCTCCGACGATCCCGTGGTGCGGTTGGCCGCGATCGGCGCCCTCCGTCGCCGCACGGGGCACACGCTCGGCTACCGCTTCGACGCGCCCGACGCGGAGCGCGATGCCGCGATCGGACGCTGGCAGGCAGAGCTCAGAGGGGGACCGACCGAGTGAACGAGTCGCCCCTCGAGATCCTCGTGCAGGCCGCGGCGGGCCGCTCGACCGTGACGATCAGGGGGGACGTCTCGGCGTCGCGCGCCGGCCAGCTCGAGGACGGCATCCGGCCGCTCCTCGACGGCCCGCCGGGACCCGTCGACGTGGACCTATCCGGGATGACCTTCCTGAGCTCCACCGGTCTCGCGGTGGTGGTGCGGCTGGCCCGGGCGGCGCGGCAGGCCAAGCGCGAGTTCCGCCTGCTCCAGCCTCCGCCGCACATCGAGCGCATGCTGCGCATCGCCAACCTGGCCACCGGATGACGGGGCCCGGGGGCGTCCGATACCATCCCTCCGATGTCGATGCACGAACTCGCGGCCTCCGTCGACCTGCTCCCGGGCATGGCGGTGGTCCGGCTGCGGGGTGACGTGTCCGCCGCCAACATCGACCCGGTGCGCAGGGCGATCGCGGACGCCATCTCGCGCAAGCAGCCGAAGGTCGTGATCGACCTCTCCGCAACCACGTTCCTCAGCAGCCCGGGGCTGGCCGTGCTCGTGCAGTCCATGCAGCTCTGCCAGCGCGGAGGCTGCGCGCTCGTGCTCGCCGGCGCGAACGACCGCGTGCGGGGAATCTTCGAGATCTCGCGGCTCACGGACGTCTTCCGCCTGGTGGACAGCGTCGAGGCCGCCGCGGAGGGCTGACCCAGCATGGACGACGAATCCACCGGCACCCCGACGCTGGCCGTGCGGCGCCCGCTCGCGCTCCTCGACCGCTGGATCGGGTTCTGGGCGAGCGCGTTCGAGATCGTCGGCGCGCTCTACTGGCTCTGCCGCGACGCGGTGGCATGGGCGTGGGCCGGATTCGTCCTGCGGCGCGTCCGGATCGGCTCGAGCGCGATCACGGCCCAGATCGTCCGGGTCGGCGTGCGGTCGAT
>JBILFU010000135.1:0-5757 GCA_044351405.1 Phycisphaerales bacterium | reverse complement strand
AGACCGCGCATTGTAGAAAATCACCCTGGAAAGCATTTCCCATTTTCGGGCGGGGGATCAGGCCGGGAGGCGAGCCGCGGACAGAAAACCGATCGGGAGTTCCGTGATGCCCTGCGTCGCCAGGTCCGCGAGCGCCTCGCCGATCACCGGCATGAACTTGAACCCGTGCCCGCTGAAGCCGCAGGCGACCCACGCGCGCCGGCACCCCGGCATGCGGTCGACCACGAAGTGCCCGTCCGGGCTCATGGTGTAGAGGCACGTCGCGGCGGCGAGCGCGCGCCCCGCCGCGGCGGGCGCGAACTCGCGAGTCGCGCGCGCGAGCGCGGCCAGCTCCTCGCCGCGCGCCGGCGCGCGCGGCGCGTCGGGATCGCAAGGCGTGCCCGCGTGGAACGCGACCTTCACGCCGCCGGGCGCGCCCTGGTCCTGCGCCGCGGGAATCCCGTAGAACCCCGGCGCACCGGGCCGGTCCACGTAGAACGCCGGCATCCGCGAGGCATCGCACGCCGCCGCCGGCGCGCGCGGCGCGAACCAACCGAGCACCACGCGCTGCGGCTCGAGCCGCACGCCGAGCGACGCCGCCAGCGCCGGCGTCCACGCACCTGCCGCGATCACGAGCGAGTCCGCCTCGTACTCCCCGCGATCGGTGCGCACGCGCACGCACGACGCGGTCTCCTCCCACGACACCGCCTGCTCGTGCTCGCGGATCTCGGCGCCGTGCATCCGCGCGATCGCCGCCGACGCGGCCACGGCGCGCTCCGGCCGCACGAACCCGCCGCGCGGCTCGAGCAGCGCCGACCAGCCGTCCGGCACGCCGAACTGCGGGTATCGCGCGCGCGCCTCCCGCGCCGTCAGCCGCTCGCACGGGATGCCGTGCGCCGCGCCGGACGCGAACGACCGCTCCACCACGTCGCTCCCGGACGGCCCCAGGTACAGGACGCCGCTCCGATGCAGGATCGGCCCCGCGTGCAGCAGATGCATCGCCCGCGCCGCGCGCTCGAGTTCCTCCCAGCGCTCCATCGCGCGCACGAGGAGCGGCACGTAGTCGGGGTGCTCGAAGTAGCACTCGCGCACGATCCGGCTGCCGCCGTGGTGGCTCGCGCCCTGGTTCGGGACGCTCGACCGGTCGAACCCGATCACGCGCACGCCGCGCCGCGCCAGCTCCATGCAGGTCGCCGCGCCCATGGTGCCGACGCCGAGGACGATGACCGAGAAGCTTCCGGTTCCCACGGCGGCATTGTCGCCGAGCCGCCCGTCACCCGTTGGCGGTACCGCACCGCCCACCTAGACTCAGCGTGCCATGCGCCCGGTCCCCCGCCCCGCCGCCCTCGCCCTGCTCGCCGCCTGCTCCGTGCTGGGCACAGCCGACACGCCTGCCGCGGCCGAGCCGCAGTCGACCCGCGGAGGCTCCAACCTGACCGCGCCGATGCAGACGCCGAGCGGCGCCCGCTCGCCCTCGCGGCGCAAGGTGGTCCGCAAGGGCACCGTCACCCGGAGCGCGCCGCGTTCGCCTGCGCCGGTCGCTCCCTCGTCGACCTCCGCGCCCGGAGCATCGTCGCCCGCGACGGCCGCGCCGGACCCCGAGGCGCTCGCCCGGACGCTCTCGCTCCCGGACAACGCCGACTTCCGCGCCTGGTGCGAATCGAGCCACGACTTCGACCCCCCGCGCCCGCAGCGCAGCCTGATGCCCTTCTCCGAATGGGAGGACGACTCCAACTGCCTGATCCGCCGCGAGGGCGACACACGCTTCGTCAAGGCCGGCTGCACGCCCGCGGTGATCCAGGTGCGCGTTGCCGTGGACCGCGCCTACGGCGAGGCACTCGAGGCCCAGTTCGGCTTCCCGGCGTTCGCGCTCGAGCCGATCCGCTGCACCGTCGACGACGGCGGATGCGTGGCGGTGGAGGCCGCCGTCGCGCACACCGCCGCGATGCACGGCATCGTCTGCACGCCGGACCGCGTCGTGCCCGACCACCAGTGGATCATGGACCGCTCCGTGGACGAGGTCCGGCCCGTGGCCGAGGCGGTGATCCGCGCCACCTTCGGCGCCGGCTCCCCGACCAACCCGCGCCAGCGCGTCGAGGCGCTCACGAGCTTCGTGCAGAACGCGGTCCCCTACCGACCCATCAAGGGCACGCGCGACGACCTGATCAAGGACGGCAAGACCCGCTGCGGCCTGCGCACGCCGATCGCCACGCTCTTCGAGGGCGGGGACTGCGACTCCAAGTCGCTCCTGCTGGCGGCGCTGATCCGCGGCGTGGAGCCCTCCATGCCGCTTGCCCTCGTCTACTGCGCCGACGGCGAGACGCCGCACATGGTGCTGGCCGCCGGATGCCCCCGCAACGGCGACGAGGCGAGCATCCAGGCCGACGGCCGCGCGCTCGCGGTGATCGAGACGACGTCGGACTGGGACATCGGGCACCTGGGGTCGGGGATCGACCTTGCCGAAGCCGAGGTCGTGGGACTGCGGTGAGGGCCCTCAGGTCACCACCACGCCCCGACCGCACGCGATCCCCGCACTGACGGAGGGCACTCGGCCCGCCCGCACCTCCACGCCGCCGCAGTTCAGCGCCTCGAGTACGGCTCGCACGCGCTCGGGCTCGGGGTGCGTGACCTCCAGCCAGTCGAGGCGCGCGCCCTCCGGCAGCGCGGCACTCGGGTGCTCGCTCCAGCCCCAGTCGATGAGCCAGGGCGCGCAGCCGCCGAGCGGGCGCGCGGGCGGCACGGCGATCTGCCAGCTGAGCTCGGTGCCGTCGGCGCGCAGTCGCGATCCGGCGTGCACGCGGCCGAGGTCGCAGCCCGCGCGAAGCGCGTTGCCGAGGAGCGTCTCGATCGTGCGCGAGCGCACCATCCAGGTGGTGAGGCGCGGCTCGGCGCCGGCCGCCTCGAGCGCCGCGGCGTCAAGGCCGAAGAGCGCGCGACCGCCGTCGTTCGCGCGGCCCGCGGCAGCGGCGGCCGGATCGGGAGCGAGCAGCTCGAGGTAGCGCCCGCGCCCGAGCGACATCAGCGCGTTGTGCGTGCCCCACTGCGGGTGCGCACCGCCGCGCGCCGGGCGCACGCCGAAGGTGCGCTCCGCCCACGCGATGCCGGCGTCGAGGTCGCGGCAGGCGAATACCAGGTGGTCGAGGTCGGCGGGGATTGCCATGGTGCGCTCCGGCGCGGCCGCGGCCGAGGGGCCGCGCCGCAGCTCACTTCCTGGCGTACTCGAACACGCCGCGGCCGCTCTTGTCGCCGAGGCGTCCCGCCTGCACCAGCTGCCTGAGCAGCGGGCACGGGAAGAACTTCTGGTCGCCGAGCTCGCGGTAGAGCACCATCATGATGTCGTGGCACACGTCAAGGCCGATGAAGTCGGCCAGGCGCAGCGGGCCCATCGGGAGGTTGCAGCCGAGCTTCATGATCTGGTCGATGTCCTCGGGCTTCGCGACGCCCTCCATCCACGCGTGGAACGCCTCGTTGATCATCGGCATCAGAACGCGGTTCGAGACGAAGCCGGCGCGGTCGTTCGCGGGGACGGGCGTCTTGCCCATGGCGACCGCGAGGTCGATCGTGCGCTGCGTGGTCTCGTCGCTGGTCGCGATGCCCTTGATCACCTCGACCAGCGCCATGATCGGCACCGGGTTGAAGAAGTGCATGCCGATCACGCGATGCGCGTCGGCGCCGACGGCGCTCGCGAGGTCGGTGATGCTGATGCTCGAGGTGTTCGTCGCCAGCACCGCGTGCGCCGGGAACGTCGCCTGCATCTCCCTGAAGATCTTCTTCTTGACCTCGACGTTCTCGGTGGCGGCCTCGACGGCCCAGTCCGCGCCCTTCGCCTCGGCCATGCTGCCCACGTAGCAGATGCGCTTCAGGGCGGCGTCCGCGTCGGCCTGCTGCATCTTGCCCTTCTCGACCGCGCGCGCGAGGGTCTTCGCGTGGTAGGCCTTGGCCTTCTCGAGCTGCGCGGCGCTCGGGTCGACCTGGATGGCGGCGATCCCGGCCTGGGCGGCGGTGAGCGAGATGCCGGAACCCATGGTGCCGGCGCCGAGGACGGCGATTGTCTTGACGGGGGTGGGCATGGGGCGGAAATCGTAGGGCCACGGCGCCTGCAGCGGGTCCCGACCGCCCGTACGGGGGTCCCCGCCGGATAACCGCGGCCGACTGACGGGCTTCCCGCGGCGCGACGGGCGCGCGCGAAACGCCCAGCGCGTCACCGTGTCGACGATGATCGCACGCGCGCTTCCGTCGCCGCCGGGAGCAACGCGCGCCGAAGCCTGCGTGGCGGCTGGCGCTGATCGCGAAATTGGTCCCGGAGGAACGGGACGATTTTCCGGCGGTAGCCTCCGCCGCATGAAGATCGCGGTCGCCGCAGCGCTCTCGCTCAACGCATCCGCCCTGGCGAACGGGGAATTCCGGTTCACGTCGGGGCTCGGGCTCACGGTGCCCGCGCCCCGCGCGGCGTCGCGGACGATGGCGCGGGTCGACCCGGTGGAACTCTCGATCGTGCGCGGGCAGTGGAAGGCGCCCGCCGCGGGCGACACGCTCGCGGGCGGTACCTGGACCGCCATGCAGGCGGGCGGCGACGGTGCGTTCACGGGCGGCGACGGCTCCCCGCTCGCGGGCGGCTGGGTGCGCTGCACCTACGAGGCCGAGGCCGACGGCGTGATGATGCTCGACGCGCAGGGCCACGGCAGCGTCTTCGTCAACGGCGAGCCGCGCGGCGGAGACCCGTACTCGTGGGGCTTCGTGCAGGTGCCCGTCGCGGTGCGCAGGGGAAGCAACGAGTTCCTGTTCTCCGTGGGCCGCGGATCGCTGCGCGCGCGGCTGGTCGCGCCGCCGGCCGCGGCGTTCGTCAGCCCGACGGACATGATCGCCCCGAGCCTCGTGGCCGGACGCGACAACGAGGGCCCGGTCGGAGTGGTGGTAGTCAACGCCTCGAACGAGCCGCTGCGCGGCGCGCGCATCGCGCTCTCCTGCGACCTGCCGGGCGACGACGGATGGGTCGACCTGCACTCGATGCCGCCGCTCACCGCGAAGAAGGTCTCCGTGCCCGCGCGGTTCCGCGCGTCGAGCGTTCCGGCCCCCGGCAGGAAGGTGTCCGCCGCCCTGCTCCTCGCGGACGCCGCGGGTAAGCCGATCGGCGGCGCGAACGTGGAGTTCGCCTCCGTCGCCTCCACCGACCGCCGCACGGTGACGCGCGAGAGCACGATCGACGGCAGCGTCCAGTACTACGCCGTGGTGCCGTCGACGGCCGACCGCGCCAAGGGCGACCCGATGCCGGGCATCCTCTACAGCGTGCACGGCGCCGGCGTCGAGGCCACGGGCCAGGCGGCGTGCTACGCGCCCAAGCGCGAGGCGCACGTGGTGTGCCCGACCAACCGCCGGCCGTTCGGCTTCGACTGGGAGGACTGGGGCCGCACCGACTTCGCCGAGGCCTTCGCGCACGCGCGCGCCACGATCGTCAACGACCCGCTGCGCTCGTGGCTCACGGGCCACTCGATGGGCGGCCACGGCACCTGGCAGCTCGGCGCCCACTTTCCCGGCGAGTTCGCCGCGATCGCGCCAAGCGCCGGGTGGATCAGCTTCTCGAGCTACACGGGCGCCAACGCGGCCGGCGGCGCCGGCGCCGCGCCCGCGGATCCGGCGGTCGACATGCTCCTGCGCAGCGGCCGCGCCAGCGACACGCTGGCGCTCAAGGAGAACTACCTGCAGCAGGGCGTCTACGTCCTGCACGGCGACGCCGACGACAACGTGCCGGTCAGCGAAGCGCGCGAGATGTTCAGGCAG
>JBILFU010000134.1:0-5758 GCA_044351405.1 Phycisphaerales bacterium | reverse complement strand
CGCGGGCAAGGGGTAGGATTCGGCGAGGCGCGCCCGCTCCGGGCGCGCCCAAGGAGGAACGACCGTGGGTGCAGGACTCGCAGGACTCGGGATCGTCGTCATCGTGCTGGGGGCCATCGCGGCGGTCGCCGTGATCGCGGTGCTCTGGGGGATCGGCATCTACAACTCGCTGACGCGCGGGCGGATCGCGGCGCAGGGCGCGTTCAGCGGGATCGACGTCGAGCTCCGGCGCCGCCACGACCTGGTCCCCAACCTGGTGGAGACGGTCAAGGGCTACGCGTCGCACGAGCGCCAGGCGCTCGAGGCCGTGATCTCCGCGCGCGCCGCCGCGGTCCGCCCGAACATGACCATGGAGGAGCGCATGCAGGCGGAGCAGGGCCTGGGCGGAGCGCTCGGCCGCCTGCTGGCGATCGCCGAGGCGTACCCCGACCTCAAGGCGAACCAGAACTTCCTGCAGCTCCAGGGCGAGCTGTCGCAGATCGAGAACCGGATCGCGGGCGCGCGCGGCGGCTACAACGGCGCCGCGGAGTCGTACAACGCCGCCGCCCGGCAGTTCCCGGCGCTCCTGGTGGCGCGCCTCTTCGGCTTCGCGGACATGCCGTTCTTCCAGGTCGAGGATCCCGCGCAGCGCAACGCGCCCGCGGTGAGGTTCTGACCGGCGCATGGCGCGCGAACGCGTCGTCTCCGCCGCGGAGCAGGCCGCCGACGCCGAGCAGGCGACCGGCGCGCTGCGGCCGTCGCGCATCGGCGAGTACGTGGGCCAGCGCGACCTGGTGGAGCGCGTCCGCATCGCCATCGAGGCCGCGAAGGGCCGCTCCGAGCCGATGGAGCACGTGCTGCTGCACGGGCCGCCGGGACTCGGCAAGACGACTCTCGCGCACGTCATCGCCGCCGAGATGGGGACGCGCGCCTACGTGACGAGCGGCCCCGCGCTCACCAAGGCCGCGGACCTGATCGGCACGCTCACCAAGATGGAGGCGCACGACGTCCTCTTCATCGACGAGATCCACCGTCTTCCCACGGCGGTCGAGGAGTACATCTACCCCGCGATGGAGGACTTCCGCATCGACTTCACGGTCGACAGCGGCATGCACTCCCGCGTGGTGACGATCGGGCTGCGTCCCTTCACGCTGATCGGCGCCACGACGCGAGCCGGGCTCCTCACGCAGGCGCTGCGCACGCGCTTCGGCATCGTCCACAACCTGGGCTTCTATCCAGAGGAGGACGTCGTGGCGATACTGTCGCGCGCGGCGCGCCTCCTCCGCATGGACGGCGTGCCCGAGGAGACCCTCCGGGCCCTCGCCGCGCGCAGCCGCGGGACGCCGCGCGTGGCGCTGCGGCTCCTGCGCCGCGTGCGCGACTTCGCCGCCGTGCGCGCCGCCGGCAGGCTGGGGCAGCGCACGGTGGACGACGCGCTGGCGCTCGAGGGCGTCGACGCGCTCGGGCTCGACGACCTGGACCGCCGCTACCTCCGGACGCTCGCCGCCACCTACGGCGGCGGGCCCGCGGGACTGGAGGCCATCGCCGCCAGCCTGGGCGAGGACGCACTGACGCTCGAGGACGTGGTGGAGCCGTACCTGCTGCAGGTCGGCTTCCTGGCGCGCACCCGGCAGGGCCGTCGCCTGACCGAGCCGGCGTTCCGGCACCTGGGCATGGAGCCGCCGGCGCGCGGCGCGGAGCTCTTCGGCTGATGCCGCGCGGGCGGCGCCGGCGCGGCGCGCGCCTCAGCGGTCGATCGCCTGCGTGCTGAACAGGCCCGAGGGCGTCGACGCGCCGCCGATCGCGATGTTCAGGCCGCCGAAGTACTGGTCCTGGATGGCGTCGTAGCCGAACGTCGCGAACAGCGTCATGTCGGGGAGCTCGCGCCGGACGTTCAGCGTGAACTGCCGGAAGTCGCTCTCCTTCAGGTCGTACGTCGGGACGAAGGACGCGGAGTAGGCCTTGCTGATCCGGTAGTCCACGCCGCCCGCGAGCAGCGAGTCGGAGAGGTAGACGTTCTCCGGCGCGAAGTTGTTGATGCCGCGGTACTCGATGAACGTCGACACGTCCGGCGAGTGCTGCATGCTGGCGCCGACCGAGCCGCGCGCCGCGTTCTGCAGGCCGAAGGCGCCGGAGCCGAGCTCCGGCAGGTCGCTCTGCAGCAGGTAGGTGAGGTTCCCGCGGAAGGTGAGCGTGTTGCTCGCGGCGAGCGTGAACGCCGCGTAGGCATTGCGGCCCCACTGGCTGAGCTCCGGGCGCCACGCGAAGTACTGCGGGAACGGGCTCTGGCGGTACTGCGCGCCGCTCTGGTACGTGCGCGCCAGGTCGTCGCCGCCGTCGTTCCACGTGAGCCCAACGTCGAGCACCAGCCAGTCGACGGACTGCCAGTTCCCCGCGCCGCCGCGCATGGTCTGCAGGCGCTGGCGCACGCCGGCCTGCACCGCGGCATTGCCGGTGGCGCCCTCGAGCTCCTGGTCGTAGACCGCGTAGGCCAGGTTCTCCACCGTGTTCCAGCCGCCCCAGGCGTTGAGGTAGGGCGTCACCACGTGCCGCAGCCGGTGCAGGTCGAGCGCCGCCACCTCGAAGCGGTCGAAGTTCGTCATCAGGTCGGCGCTGGAGCGCACGCCCGCGGCGAGGAGGGCGCGGAAGCGGTCGGCGGACGCGTCGTAGTCCGACGGATTGCCGTCGACGTAGCCGTACGCGGCGCCCGAGGCGAACGGCGAGACCTTCCAGCCGGTGCCTCCGAAGGTGGTCGACAGCTCGTGGCGCGTGTAGAGGCGCGCGAGCGTGTCCTCCTGGTAGCCGGCGGAGCCGTAGATGTCGGAGATGTCGGTCGACGAGTTGACCCCCGGCGTGCCGGGCGTGAACAGCGCCTGGTTCCGGACGCCCGTCGACGCCGCCGATCCCGTGCCGTACTGGATCGCCATCAGGTTGGCGCTGTACTCCTGCTGCCACGCGATGGCGTCGCCGAAGAGCGTGTCGCCCCAGCGCTTGTAGGCGAACTCGGGGTACTTGCGCACCTGGTAGGGCCGCGCCGCCAGCTGCGAGGCGCTTGTGATCACACCGTTGGTCGGCACCGAAACCAGCACGGATGCCTCGGCGCGGTCGGCGCTGTCCACCAGGTACAGGCTGGTCTCGCGCTGGGCGGACACGCCGAACTGCTGCTGCCGCCAGGTCTGCATGAAGGACTCGTCGGAGACGTACGAGGCGTTCACGTCCAGGCGGGCCGTGTCGGAGAACCGGAACGACCGGGACGCCTGCGCCGTGCCGCGGAACGCCTCCTCCGCGGTCACCTTGGGCCCGGCGAAGGTCTGCTCCGCGTTCTGGAAGTCGTAGATGCCGAGCAGGTCGATCTCCGCCCCGAGCAGCCTGCCGCGCACGCCGCCGCCCACGCCCCAGTTGGTGAACGCCTCCTCGACCAGGGTGAGGTCCGTGTCGGGCGGCGGCGCGATGCCGAGGAGCTGGAAGAGCTTCCAGCGCGTGTTGATCTGCACGCCGGTCTGCTCGTTGTAGTTGGCCGTCGCGCTACTGATCGGCGGGCTCATCTCGCCCCGGGCCTCGAAGGCCGGCAGCCAGAAGAAGGGCACGGCGCCCGAGCGGAAGGTCACGTCGCGCGCGGACAGCTGGGTGACCGTGCCGCCGCCGATCGCCTCCACCTCGGTGATCACCGCGCGGTCGGCGCCGATCGAGAGGTGCGGCTCGAAGAACTCGCTCATCGACACCCGCACCTGGCTGGCCTCGAACTGCCGCTGCGAGTACTGGCGCAGCTCGCGGGCGCGGGCCACCATCGGGATGCCCTTGCGGTCCTGGGTGCGCAGCACGCCGTCGACCATGGTGGCGCGGTTGGTGGCGAAGTCGTAGTAGGCGCGCCGCGCGCGCACGGCGTAGTTGAAGTCGGTGGCGTAGACCTCGCCCTCCAGGTAGACGCCCAGCACGCTCTCGGCGTCCGTCTCCGTCCCGCCCTCCCGGAGCCGCGCCAGCGTCCCGCTGCGCAGGAAGAGGACGCCCCGGTCGGCGCGCAGCTGCAGCGCGCGCACCTCGGCGCCGGCGGCGCGCGGCAGGACGTCGACCGACGCGCCCTTGGTGAGCGTGATCGTGTCGTCGGCGGAGTCCGCCTCGATCTCCTCCGCGGCGAAGGCGACCGTGCTGCCCGGCGAGACGATCGGCCGCGGGGCAGCGGCGTCCTCCTCCGCGCCCGCGACCGCCGGCGCGGCCGCGGCGACGGGCTCCTGGCGGAGCTTGCGCAGGGCGGACGGCGCGCCGTCCGCCTCGAGCGCCGCGGCCACCGTCGGGTCCGCGGGCGCCGTGCCGCCGACCACGATCGGCTCGGGCGGCGGCGGCGGCGGCGGGCGAAGCAGTTCCGGCAGGATCCGCAGCGGCGGCGGTTCCGCGGAGAGGTCCCGCAGGTACGCGGCGAGCCGCTGCGTGGCGCGCGAGAGGAACGGGTCCGGCGCCGGCTCCTTCGGGTCCACCAGCACCGCGGCGAGGTTCACGTCCCCGTAGGTGGCGGCGGTGATGAACAGGTTCTCCCCGCCCGCGCCGAGACCCGCGGCGCGGGTCGGCTCGATGGTGTCGGGGAACCAGGCGGCGACCTGCGTGACCATTCCCTTGGCGCTCGGGATCCGCTCGATCCAGAGCACGGCACGGTCGGCGACGAACTCGTAGCTGCCGAGCGACACCTCGACGCGCTCGCGGAGGTAGAGCCGCTGCGTGGACCCGACCTTCCAGAGGCTGGCGGACACCGCCTTCAGCGACACCGGCCACGTGCCGGGCTCCGTCGGCAGCACGAAGCCCCCGAGCGAGTCGCCCGACGCGATGCCGGTCCTGATCTCCGGCGGCCTGTCCCCGCGCGCCGACGCGGCCACCGCGAGGGCCAGGGCCGCGGCGACGAGCTTCGGGACGGCGATCACGCGGCGGAGGCTACCTGCGCCGCGTGCGCGGCGGCGTCAGCGCCAGCCGACGGGCCGCCCGCTCAGGCCGTTCACCTCCTTGAGGAGCGTCATCGCGAGCAGCCCGGCGACGGCGAGCGCCGCCATGCAGAGCGCCTCGGTGCGCAGGCCCGCCGCAAGCAGCCACGCGGCGGCGTACACCGCCTGCCACATGGCGCCGTAGCGGCGGAGCTTCTCCGCGCCCACGGGCCCTGGCGATCCCGCCACCTTGGCGCGCACCAGGAGCAGGAATCCCGCCAGCGCCAGCGCCGGCCAGGCGAGCCCCAGCGGCCCGGCGCCGACCAGCTCGTCCCCGCGCGCGACCTGCGGCCAGAAGCCGCCCGCGCCGCCGCGGGACGCGAGCAGGCCGCCGCCGAGGATCACCACCGACCAGAAGAGCCACGCCGCCACCAGCGAGAGGATCCGCCGCGTGCCGAAGAACGGCCGCTTGTCCTCGAAGCGGTGCACGCTCGCCGCGATGGCCACCGCGTGCGACATCGACCACCACACCGGAAGCGTGAAGGAGAGCGACCAGTTGGGGATGAACATGTTCGCCGCGTGCGCCACGCCGATCGTGGCGATGCCGACCGCGGGGATGTGCTTCCCCACCACGTCGTAGAACATGATCGACGCGCCGACCGCCACCGTCAGGACGAGCGCCGGCTCGCCCAGCAGGCTCGCCGCCACCACGGCCGCCATGAGCGAGCCGAACGAGACGAGCGCCGCGCCCGAGGTCGTGATGCGCCCCGCGGCCAGCGGGCGGTCCGGGCTGAAGAGGCGGTCGCGCCGGACGTCGAGCAGGTCGTTCAGGCTGGCCGCGAAGGCGAACAGCCCGATGGCCGTGACGGCGG
>JBILFU010000133.1:0-5770 GCA_044351405.1 Phycisphaerales bacterium | reverse complement strand
GCGGGTGCGGGGCGGGGGGCGGCGCGGCCCCGGCGCGGGCGGTCAACGAGTTCGGCGACCCGACGGGCCTCGACGTCGACGGGGGCGTCGCGGCGCCCGTGCAGCTCATGCAGTGGATCGCGGAGAACCGCCACCTCATGGTGCCGCCGGTCGGCAACAAGTACCTCTACAGCGGCAAGGACTTCTTCGTGATGATCATCGCGGGTCCGAACGCCCGCAACGACTTCCACATGACCGACAGCGAGGAGTTCTTCATCCAGCTGAAGGGCGACATCACGGTGCGTATCCGCGACAAGGACGGCCTGCGCGACGTGCGGGTGCGCGAGGGCGAGACCTTCTTCATTCCGCCGGGCGTGCCGCACAGCCCGCAGCGCGGTCCGGACACGCTGGGCCTCGTGGTCGAGCGCCGGCGGCCCGAGACCGAGCCCGAGCACCTGATGTTCTTCTGCGAGAAATGCGGGGAGCTGGTCTACGACAAGGTGTTCTGCTGCAAGGACATCGTCCAGCACTTCAAGCGGGCGATGGAGGAGTTCTGGGCCGACGAGAAGCTCTGCACCTGCCGCAAGTGCGGGACGCGGGTGACGCGGCCGTACTGAGCGCGCGGGCGCGGCGGGCGGACCGAGCCCGCGGGCGCCGACGCGCGAGTCGCCATGATCGACCTCCACACGCACATCCTCCCGGAGCGCTGGCCGGACCTCTGCGCGAAGTACGGCTATCCCGGCTGGGTGTCGATCGAGCACTGCGGCGAGTGCCGCGCGCGGCTGTGGAAGGACGGCGCGATGTTCCGCGAGATCCAGTCGAACTGCTGGGATCCGCGCGTCCGCGTGGCCGAGTGCGACGCGAGCGGCGTGCGCATGCAGGCGCTGAGCACGGTGCCGGTGATGTTCGGCTACTGGGCGAAGGCGCAGGACGCGGCGGACCTGGCGGCGTTCCTCAACGACCACGTCGCGGGCGTGGTGCGCGAGTGGCCCGATCGGTTCGTGGGGCTCGGGACGCTGCCCATGCAGGACCCGAAGCTCGCGGTGCGCGAGCTCGAGCGGTGCGTGCGCGGGCTCGGGATGCCGGGCGTGCAGATCGGCTCGAACGTGAACGGGCGGAACCTCGACGACCCGCAGGTGGTCGAGGTGCTCGAGGCCGCGGCGGCGCTCGGCGCGTGCGTGTTCGTGCACCCGTGGGAGATGCTCGGCGCGGACCGCATGGCGCGGCACTGGTTCCCGTGGCTCGTGGGGATGCCGGCGGAGACCGCGCTCGCGGTGGGGAGCGTGTGCTTCGGCGGCGTGATCGAGCGGCTGCCTGCGCTGCGGATCGCGTTCGCGCACGGCGGCGGCGCGGCACCGATGGTGCTCGGTCGCTGGGAGCACGGGTTCCGCGAGCGACCGGATCTCTGCCAGACGATGACACGCGAGTCGCCGCGCGAGGCGATCCGCCGCGTGTGGTTCGACTCGCTGGTGCACGACCCCGAGGCGCTGCGCATGCTGCTCGCGGTGGCTGGCAAGGGCAGGGTAGCGCTCGGGACGGACTACCCGTTTCCGCTGGGGGAGCTCGCGCCCGGCGCGGTGGTGCGGGAGGCCGCGTGGCTGGACGCGGAGACGCGGGAGAGCATCCTGCACGGCGCGGCGGAGGAGTTTCTCGCGATCCGGAAAATCACCCCGGGTTGATTTTCCCATTTTCTGGTTCATCGATGCGCAGCACCTCGACCAACGCCCTCGACCTCTCGCCGGATTTCGCCGCCCGCATGGACGCCGCTGATCCGCTGCGTGCCTTCCGCGGCGAGTTCGAGTTCCCCGTCGGCTCGGACGGCCGCCCGATCATCTACCTCTGCGGCAACTCGCTCGGCCTGCTGCCGAGGTCCGTGCGCACGATCGTCCAGGAAGAGCTCGACGACTGGTCCCGCCTCGCCGTCGAGGGGCACCTCCATGCCCGGCGGCCGTGGGTCGACTACCACGAGCAGTTCCGCGAGCTCGGTGCGCGGCTCGTCGGCGCCCGCCCCGGCGAGGTGGTGATGATGAACTCGCTAACGGTCAACCTGCACCTCCTGATGGTGAGCTTCTGGAGGCCCGCCGGCGCGCGCACCAGGATCATCATGGAGCGCGGCGCGTTCCCGAGCGACACCTACGCCGTGCGCACGCACGTCGAGGCCCGCGGGCTCGATCCGGCGGACCACGTGATCGAGGTCGGCCCGCGCGCGGGCGAGATGCTCATCCGCGAGGAGGACGTCCTCGACTCGATCCGCACCGCCGGCGACAGACTCGCGCTCGTGATGCTCGGCGGCGTGAACTACGCGACCGGCCAGGCGTTCGACATCGAGCGCATCACGGCCGCCGCGCATGCGGTGGGCGCGCTGGCGGGCTGGGATCTCGCGCACTGGGCCGGCAACCTGCCGGCGCGTCTCCACGACTGGGGCGTCGACTTCGCCTGCTGGTGCTCCTACAAGTACCTGAACGCGGGGCCGGGCGCGGTCGCGGGCGCGTTCGTCCACGAGCGCCACGGCGCCGATGTCTCGATCCCCCGG
Organism: Phycisphaerales bacterium; assembly: GCA_044351405.1. Lineage (GTDB taxonomy): Bacteria > Planctomycetota > Phycisphaerae > Phycisphaerales > SM1A02 > UBA966. Next base: position 3,258 of record JBILFU010000133.1, on the reverse strand, counting down.
TTCGCGGGCTGGTGGGGCAACGACCCGCGCACGCGCTTCGCGATGGGCCCGGAATTCGTCGCGCGCCCCGGAGCCGACGGCTGGCAGTGCTCGAACCCGCCGATCCTCGCGCTCGCGCCGCTGCTGGCGAGCCTGCGCATCTTCGACCGCGCGGGGATGGACGCGCTGCACGCCAAGAGCAGGGCGCTGACCGGCTACCTGCGGGCGCTTCTCGCGGAGTGGGCGCCGGATAGCTGCCGGATCATCACGCCGGACGCCCCCGGGCGCCACGGCGCGCAGCTGAGCGTGGCGTTCGAGCACGATGCCCGTGCGCGGCACGCGGAACTGACGCGCCGCGGCATCGTCTGCGACTTCCGTGAGCCGAACATCGTGCGCCTGGCGCCGGCACCCCTCTACAACGGCTGGTCGGACGCGCGGGCAGCCGCCGCCGCGCTGGCCGGGAAAATGGGAAAATGATTCCAGGGTTGATTTTCCCATTTTGCTGACATGCCCCGCACCGCGATCATCATCGGCGCCGGACTCGGCGGCTCGCTCCTGGCCCATTTCCTCGGGCAGCGCGGCTGGCATGTCCGCCTCTTCGAGCGCCGCGGCGACCCACGCGCCAAGGGATACGTCGGCGGCCGCTCCATCAACCTCGCGATAAGCGCCCGCGGCCTCCATGCGCTGGAGCGCGCCGGCCTCGCGGACGAGGTCCGCACCCACGGCATCCGCATGCCCGGCCGCATGCTGCACTCGCCCGCGGGGACCACCGCGTACGTCCCTTACTCCGCGGATCCCACGCGCGCCATCGTCAGCTTCAGCCGCAGCGCGCTCAACATGCTGCTGCTGCGCGCCGCCGCCGCGCACCCGACCGTCGAGCTCCACTTCGACCACCGCTGCGCAGGGATCGACGAGTCGCGCGGCTCCGCGTCCTTCGAGCTGGCGGACGGCACCTGCACCGAGGCCTCCGCGGACCTCGTCGTCGCCGCCGACGGAGCGTTCAGCGCGGTGCGCCGCCACCTCGAGCGACGCGAACGGTTCGAGTACTCGCAGAGCTCGCTCGCGCACGGCTACAAGGAGCTGACGATCCCGCCCGTCGCCTCCGGCCCGCACGCCCCGTTCGCGATGGAGCCGAACGCGCTCCACATCTGGCCGCGCGGCGGGAGCATGATGATCGCGCTGCCGAACCCGGACGGCAGCTTCACCTGCACTCTCTTCTGGCCCTTCGACGCCGTGCCAGGCCGCGACGACGCCACCTTCGCCACCGTCCGCGACGGCCGCGCCGCGCTCGACCGCTTCCGCCGCGAGTACCCCGATGCCGTGCCGCTCATGCCCACGCTGGTCGAGGACTTCGACCGCAACCCGGTCGGCTCGATGGTGACCATCCGCTGCTGGCCGTGGGCGGTCGGCGGCCGCTTCGCGCTGCTCGGGGACTCCGCGCACGCGATCGTCCCGTTCTACGGCCAGGGCGCGAACGCGAGCTTCGAGGACTGCGAGTGCCTGGTCGACGCGCTCGAGCGACACCCGGGCGACGTCGCGCGCGCGCTCGACGAGTACCAGCGCATCCGCAAGCCGAACGCCGACGCGATCGCCGACATGGCGCTCGCGAACTTCGCGGAGATGCGCGACCGCACCGCGCACCTCGGCTTCAAGCTGAGGAAGAGGCTCGACCACGCGCTGAATCGCCTGATGCCGCGCGCGTTCGTCCCGCTGTACGACCTCGTGAGCTTCACCACCGTGCCCTACGCCGAGGCGCGCGCCCGCGCCCGCCGGCAGGACCGCGCGGTGCTCGCGGCGGGCGCCGCGATCGTCCTGGCCGCCGCCGCTGCGGCCAGCATCCTCGCCGCACGCACGCTCGCGGGAGGCTGACCCATGCCGCGCCTCATCGACATCTCCCCGCTCCTCTCCGCGCGCACGGCGGTCTTCCCGGGCGACACCGCCTTCGAGCGCCGCACGCTCATGCACGTCGACGACGGTCAGCACATCTCGCTGAGCGCGCTCACGTCCACGGTCCACCTGGGCGCGCACGCCGACGCCCCCGTGCACTACGGCAAGGGCGGCCGCACCATCGTCGAGCAGCCGCTCGACCTCTACGTCGGGCCGTGCCTCGTCGTGCGCGTGGACGGCGCGCGCGGGCGCGCGATCGCCCCGGCCGACCTCGCCGGGCGCGTGCCGTTCGGCACCGAGCGCCTGGTGCTCGCGACCGGCTCGTTCCCCGACCCCGAGCGCTGGAACGACGACTACGCGACGATCTCGCCGGAGCTCGTGGAGTGGCTCGACGCACGCGGCGTGCGGCTGATCGCCGTGGACACGCCGAGCGTCGACCGCGCCGACAGCAAGGACCTGCCCGCGCACGCCGCGTTCTTCCGCCACGACGTCTCGATCATCGAGGGCGTCGTGCTCGACGGCGTGCCGGAGGGGCGCTACGAGCTGATCGCGCTCCCGCTGCGCATCGAGGGCTCCGACGCGAGCCCGGTGCGCGCCGTGCTACGCGCGACGGAAATTGGTCCCGTTCCTCCGGGACGAATTTAAATTCGTCCCGGAGGAACGGGACCAATTTCGACCACCGCCTTCACCTCCACCGCGATCGGCGTCGGCAGCGCCGTGATTCCGAGCGTCGTGCGCGTCGGGTTCGGGTTGCCGGGCCCCGCGAACCACTCCGCGTACACCCGGTTGTAGGCCGCGAAGTCGCGCCGGATGTCCGTCAGGAACACGGTCACGTCCGCCACGTCCTCCCACCGCGCGCCCGCGTCCTCGACCACCGCGCGGACGTTCGCGAAGCAGCTGCGGCACTGTGCCTCGATGTCGTACGACTCGACGCTCCCGTCCGCGGCGAGCGTGACGCCGGGGATCTCCTTCGACCCCCGCACGCGCGGGCCGACGCCGGACAGGAACAGCAGGTCGCCGACGCGCTTCGCGTGCGGATAGGGTCCCACGGGCTCGGGCGCGCGCGCGGAGTTGAAGTCGTTCGGCATGGGACGGATGCTAGTGAACGCACCGTCATGCCGGCCAGGTGATCGCCTTCGGCTCCGTGAAGAAGCGCAGCGCCTCGTCGCCGCCCTCGCGGCCGACGCCGCTCTGCTTCACGCCTCCGAACGGCACGCGCAGGTCGCGAAGCAGCCATGAGTTGATCCACACGATGCCGAACTCCAGCCGCTCCGCGAGCCGCATGCCACGCGCCCGGTGGCGGGTCCAGAGGTTCGCCGCCAGGCCGTAGCGCGTCCCGTTCGCGAGCGCGACCGCATCGTCCTCGCTGTCGAAGGGCGCGATCGTCACCAC
>JBILFU010000132.1:0-5822 GCA_044351405.1 Phycisphaerales bacterium | reverse complement strand
GCTGCAGGTGGTAGCTGAGCGCGTCGTAGCCGCCGAACTCGGTCGACCACGCGAGGCCCGGAGGGAGCGCCGCGGCGAGGGCGAGCAGGGCGACCGCCGCGAGCGACGGCCACGCGAGCCGCCACGGGCGGAGGAACCGATCGCCGGCGTCGCCGTGATCGCGGCGCACGAGGCCCGCACCCGCGCCGACCGCGATCAGCGCCCATTCCGCGAGCCGCCAGCCGAGCCCCGTCCGGAGCGCACCGACGCTCCCGAGGAGCGAAGCCGCCGCGAGCATGAACGCCATGCCGAGCCCGATCGCGAGCGCCGTGCGCGTGCCCGGCGCGGCGTGCCGCCGCGGCGGCGCTGGTTCCTCGGCGGCCGCACCCGCGAAGAGCGCGAATTCAAGCATGCGTCCGTATCCCCGTGCGGCCAGCACCCAGGCCGCCGCGAGCGCCAGCCCCGGCAGCACCCACGAGAACGGGAGCGACAGGCCCATGGCGGGGCATTGTCGCCCTTTTCATGTTCCGCGGGGGTCGCGACCGATATCCCGGAGGCACACGGCGGACTGGAGTCCGCGCGCCACCCGGCACCCACGAGGAACGGAGTTCCGCATGAAGGTCCGAACCACCCGCTTCGGAGAAGTCGAGATCGATCCCGGCCGCCTGCTCGTGTTCCCGCACGGGCTGCTCGGGTTCGCGCGCTTCCGCACCTTCGCGCTGCTGCAGCCGGACGACCGCGGCGTCTTCTACTGGCTGCAGTCGGTGGAGGACCCGGAGCTGGCGTTCGTGGTCACCGATCCGACCGCCTGGGTGCCCGGCTACGCGGTGCCGATCCGTCCCGGCGAGCTGACCGAGCTCGGCCTCGACCGCGCCGAGGACGCCACGCTCTTCGCCATCGTCAACCGTCGCGACGGCGCCATCACCGCCAACCTGCAGGGGCCGATCGTCCTCAACGCCGGCTCCCGCACGGGCATCCAGCTGGTCCTGAGCGACCGCTCCTGGAGCACCCGCCACGAACTGGTCCGCATGCCCGGCAGCGCAGCCGTGCAGACCGCCTGACGCACGCACCCCACGGCGGCCGACGGATCGGCAGCCCGCATGACAGCCAAGGAAGGCCCCGCATGCTCGTCCTCTCTCGCCACAGGGAAGAAGCCATCATGGTCGGAGACGACGTCGAGATCGTCGTCGTCGACATTCGCGGCGACAAGGTGCGGCTGGGCGTGAACGCGCCGTCGCGCGTCGCCGTCCACCGCAAGGAGATCTACGAGTCGATCCGGCAGGAGAACGCGCAGGCCGCGTCCCTGCGCGGGGCGCTCGCCGCCATCCCGGGCGCGCCGTCTCTGGCGCAGGCCCGCGCGGCGGCGATCCAGGGCATCGCCGCGGCGCGCATCAGCGCGTGAACGCGGCGGGCTGCATCGCGGCGGCAGAGGTGCCCGCCGCGGGGGCGGGGAGACGGGAAGAGGGAACGAGGCCCCGCGCGATGCGGGGCCTCGTGTCGTTTCGTGCCGGGTGCCGGGTGGGACCGCGGGGCGTCCGCCCCGCCGGCATCACGCCGCCTTCGCGTGCGCGACCGAGCAGTGCTGGCGCGCCGTGGCGACGAGCGCGTCGAACGTGGCCGGGTCGTGGATGGCGATCTCGCTGAGCATCTTGCGGTTGAGCAGGACGCCGGCGCGGGAGAGGCCGTTGATCATCAGGCTGTACTTGAAGCCGCGCATCCGGCACGCCGCGGTGATGCGCGTGATCCAGAGCTGGCGGTAGTTGCGGCGGCGCAGGCGGCGGTGGCGCCACTTGTTGCGCAGGGCGCGCATGATCGCGACCTTCGCCTGCTGCTTGAGGCGGCTCTTCGTTCCGTAGTAACCGCGGGCTTCGCGGAGGAGCTTGCGGCGGGCCTGGGTTCGGGCGGCGCCCTTGCGTGCGCGTGGCATGGGGTGTCCTCAGTGTCGTGTCCGGCGGAGGCCGCGCAGGGCGGCGCTTTGGTCCCGACGGACGATGCGGAACGCGCGCCGCACGGTGCGGCACGCAGCGGGGTGGATCACTTCGCGGCCTTGGCGGCCTCGGTCTCGCGGGCCTTCTCGTCGGCGACGTGCTGCTCCTCGGAGCGCAGGCCGCGGTTGAGGAGCTTCTTCAGGTAGCGCAGGTCGCCGGTGCGCGCGTAGCGCGACTTCCGGTAGGACTGCACCTGGGTGCCCGTCTTGTTGCTCTTGATGTGGCGGCTGTTCGGCGCCTTGAAGCGGACCTTGCCGCTCTTGGTGAGCTTGATGCGCTTGAGGAGGCCGCGATGGGACTTTTGCTTCGGCATGGTGGTCGGTCCTGGAAGCCGGCCACTGGCCGGGCGGAGAATCGTCAACGATACCGGAGCCCGCCCCGCACGGCAACGGCATCGGCCGGAGGTGTCGGGCGATCGCGTTATCCGGCCACCCGGCCCGGGCTCACTGGGCGACGAAATTGTCGGTGGGCACCGTCGGCCAAGCCCCGAGGTCCACGCGCTCGCGGCCCAGGGAATCGCGGGGAACCCAGATGTTGTCGGGCGCGCCGCCGGCCGGCAGCTCCAGGAGCGGCGTGGTGCGCCACTCGACGGCGCCGTCGTCGAAGAGCATGTTCTGCCCGGTCTCGCCGTGGTTCAGCGAGGACCGGATGCGGGAATCGATCGGCCACCGCCGGCGGTGGGCCTCCACCAGCGGGTTCGCGTCGGCAACGACGACGCGGCGCCCCGGTCCGTCGAGCGCGAACCGTTCGCCGCGGACCGGCACGCGGTAGGCGAAGCATGGCCCGCCCGACGCGCAGGCGGGGCACGTCAGCTCCGCCGGACCGCAGAAGCCCGTCCGCGCCAGGTGCGCCAGGTGGTCCGAGTGGTTCTGGCGGGACCAGTCCGGGATCGAGAAGCGGATGCGCGTGACCGACGTGGGCGTCCGGAACTCCACCTGCATCTGCTGCATGGGCTGCGGCGGCTGCATCGCGGCCCCGGTCGCGACCCGGCGTTCCGCAGGTACCGGCGCGGGTGCGGCCGCGCGGCCCGGGCGGCCCCAGGACGAGAACAGCGATCCGACGTCCGCGATGGAGGCCGTCGCCGGCAGCAGCCCGTCGTGCTGGGACGCGTACTGGCCGAGCGCGCCGTGCACCGAGCGCAGGTTGTCGCCGCACGCGGTCACCAGGCCCTGGGCGCGCACGCGCGACACCACGGGCACCAGCACGCCGACGCCCACGACCACCAGCGCCGCGATCCCGACGAAATCCGGGATGCGGAACGCGCCCATGCGGCGCGACGGCAGCCGGTGGGCCTCCGCGTTGGCGGCCTCCCAGCGGTCGATGCGCGCGAGCGTCGCGTCGACCAGCGCGTCGTCGGCACCCTCGGCGGGGTAGTGGTCGAGCACCTGCATCTGGCGCACGAGCGCCATCGCCCGGGGCCGGTCGGCCTCGGGCAGCAGGTGCACCCGTGAAGCGTCAAAGCCGTGCTCGGCCAGGAAGTCGAGCACGCGCATGTCGGCGTCGGAGAGCCGGGGTTCCGGGGGATCCGGCGGCGGGATGGGCGGGTGGTGGCTCATGCGAGGAACTCCTTTCCGCGAGGGCCGCGGGCCGCGCCGCCCGGCTCCGAGGCCTTCCAGGCCTCGGCGAAGGTCGCGACCGCCGCGTGCAGGCGGCTCTTGACGGTGCCCAGGGGAACCCCGAGCACCTCGGCGATCTGCTGGTAGCTCATCCTCTGGAAGTAGTTGAGTTGCAGCACCTCCCGGTACAGCGGAGGCATCCCGTCGACGACCAGCTTCACCCGATCGCGGGTCTCGGTCGCCTCCATGGACGCGGAGGGCGCTTCGGCCTCGGCCTCCATGAGATCGACCATCCTCGTGCCGTCCGCATCGCCGCCCACGGGCGCGTCGATGCTGGCCGCTCGGCGGCGCTTCTGCCGCCGGTGCCAGTCGCGCGCCTTGTTGGCTGCGATCGTGAACAGCCAGGGCTTGAAGGCGCGCTCGCGGTCGAACGTGCCGCCCGCCAGGTGCACCTGGAGGAACGTCTCCTGGAAGACGTCGTCGGCGGCGGCGCTCGAGCCCAGGAACCTCGCGAGGAATCCGTGCAGCTCGTGACGGTAGCGCTCCACCAGCGACGCGAACGCTTCGCGGTCGCCGCCGAGGTACGCCGTCAGCAGTTGCTCGTCGGTGCGGTCGGTGGCGGGCATCGGGTCCGCGGCGGCCTTGGAAGCCGCGCGCAGGCGGATGCTACGGGCGGGGCGGAGGGCCTCCGCCGCCGAGCGCGTCAGGCGGCGCGCGCGGGCGGCGACGGCGTCCGCCACCTGGTCGAGTTCGGCCATCACGTCCCGGATCGGGAGGTTCGCCACGGCCCGTGCGCCCATCGCACCGAGGTCCGTGGCAGGGTTCGCCTGTGCAGCGAGGATCGTCATGCCCGTGCTACGATCCCGCCCCCCGCCCGGATCGCCGGAGTTCGGGGTCGCCCGAGAAGTTTTTTCGCCCCAGAGGCCCCCAGGAAAGCCCCTCCCCATGGCAGTCCCCGTTTCCCAGATGTGGACGGTCGCGACGTACGTTCTCGGACAGCGTCTCCGGGGCCGGAAGCACTACCCGCTGGTGCTGATGCTCGAGCCGCTCTTCCGCTGCAACCTGTCGTGCGCGGGCTGCGGCAAGATCCAGTACCCGGCCCACGTCCTGAAGCAGCAGCTGACCGTCGAGGAGTGCCTCAAGGCCGTCGACGAGTGCGGCGCGCCGATGGTGAGCATCCCGGGCGGCGAGCCGCTCCTGCATCCGCAGATCAAGGAGCTGGTGGAGGCCCTGGTCGCGCGGAAGAAGTACATCTACCTCTGCACCAACGCGCTCCTCCTCAAGGAGAAGCTCGAGGCCGGCTGGTTCAGGCCGAGCAAGTACCTGAGCTTCAGCGTCCACATGGACGGCCAGGAGGAGCACCACGACTTCGCCGTGTGCCGCGAGGGCACCTACCAGAAGGCGATCGAGGGCATCCGCCTCGCGGTGAGCATGGGCTTCCGCGTCACCACGAACACCACGCTCTTCGAGGGCGCCGACCCGCGCTCGGTGCGGCAGTTCTTCGATGAGATGACCGAGGCGGGCGTCGAGGGCATGATGGTCTCGCCGGGCTACGCCTACGACAAGGCGCCGGACCAGAAGAGCTTCCTCGGACGCCGCAAGACGAACGACCTGTTCTCGATGATCCTGTCGAACCGCAAGAAGAGCTGGAAGTTCAACATGAGCCCGCTCTTCCTCGAGTTCCTGATGGGGCGGCGCGACTTCGAGTGCACGCCGTGGGGCAGCCCCGCGTACAACCTGTTCGGCTGGCAGAAGCCCTGCTACCTGCTGCAGGAGGGCTACTTCGACTCCTTCAAGGAGCTGATCGACGGCACGGACTGGTCGAGGTACGGCAAGAAGAGCGGCAACCCCAAGTGCCAGAACTGCATGGTGCACTGCGGCTACGAGCCGAGCGCCGTGGACTACACCTTCTCCGGCGTCGGCGGCATCTGGGCGAATGTCAAGGCGATCCTGGGCCCGCTGTACCCCGACGAGGCGGCCGCGCGCCGGCTCGCCGAGGAGTCGAAGAAGCCCCACCGCCCGATCGAGCGGCTGGTGCAGCTGGGCATCGCGAAGGACGTCACCGAGAAGACGGCGGCCTGACGGCGCGGCCGTCCACCCAGACGGCCGTCGCGCGGCCGCGGAGCCTCCGTCCGGCGAACGGGGTGTTGCGGCTGCGCGATGCGCCCGCGGGGGGGTCGACCGTCCACGCCGCGTCCGGGTCGATGACCGTCACGTCCGCCGGCGAGCCGACGCGCAGCGTGCCGATCCCCATGGCGTCGAGGCCGAGGAGCTTCGCGGGCTGCAGCGTGAGGAGCTC
>JBILFU010000131.1:0-5845 GCA_044351405.1 Phycisphaerales bacterium | reverse complement strand
CACGCGGACCGGACGCCGCCGTGCGCACGTCGAGCGCCGCGCCCCCGACCGCGAGCGCGAGGAGCGAGGGGACGAACTCGCCTCCGAGGTCCGCTGCCTGCACAAGGACCGGCAGCTCGACCAGCGGATGACCCCAGCGGAACCAGGGGTAGCCGTCGAACAGGACGAACGCGCGGAAGGCCTCCGCCGCCCCGAGGGCGAGCGGCACGAGCACCGCCCAGGGCACGCCGCGCGGCAGGCCGCGGGCGCAGCGCGCCAGCAGCCACAGCGCGAGGAGCTCATGCAGCGTGCAGTAGGCGGCGAGCGCGAAGGTGCCCGGACCGGTCACCTGCAGAAGCCACCAGTGCAGGAGGAACCACTTGACGCAGCCGACGGCCGCCACCGCCGCGGCGACCCGCCACGGGAAGGCCGCGCGCGGAGCGGCCGGATCCGCGCCGCGGGCCACGACGACCGAGGCGAGGAGCGGCGCGGCCAGCAGCACGAGCGGCCACGCGCCGACCGGCGGATACGCGCAGCCGAAGAGGATGGCCGCCGCGGCAGCGAGCGCCGCGGCCCTGCCGGGATGCATCGGGCCGCCGGGGACGGGCACCCGTCACTTCCCCGAGTAGTCGATGATGCGACTGATCTCGGTCCGCAGCGCGGAGCGGTGGACGATGCGGTCCACGAAGCCCGCCTTCTCCAGGAACTCGGCGGTCTGGAAGCCGTCCGGGAGCGCCTGGCGGATCGTCTGCTGGATGACGCGCGGGCCCGCGAACCCGATGAGCGCCCTCGGCTCGGCGAAGATCACGTCGCCGAGCATGGCGTAGCTCGCGGTGACGCCGCCGGTGGTCGGGTCGGCGAGGACGCTGATGTACAGGCCGCCCGCGTCGTCCAGTCGCGCGAGCGCGGCGCTGGTCTTCGCCATCTGCATCAGCGAGAAGCCGGACTCCTGCATGCGCGCGCCGCCCGAGCAGCTGACGATGACCAGCGGGAGGCTGTGGTCCGTGGCGTGCTCGATGCAGCGCGTGAGGCGCTCGCCGACCACGCTTCCCATGGAGCCCGCCATGAAGGTGAAGTCCATCACGCCGACGACCAGCTTGCGGCCCTTGATGAAGCCGGTGCCGGTCTGCACGCCGTCGATCTCGCCGCTCTTCTTCTGCGTCTCGCGGAGCCGGTCGATGTAGGGCTTCTGGTCGACGAAGCCCAGGGGATCCATCGGCGCCATGTCGGCGTCGAGCGGCTCGAACGTGCCGGGATCGAGGAGCTGGTCGATGCGGCGGCGCGCCGAGACGCGCATGTGGTGGTCGCACTTCGGGCAGACCATGAGGTTCGCCTCGAGGCTCTTGCGGAAGACCGTCTCCTCGCACTCCGGGCACTGGGTCCAGAGCCCGTCGGGGACCGTCTTCTTGACTGCGACCTGCGTGTCTGTCCAGGTGGGTTCGGGCAATCCGTCGCTCCTTGCGGACGATTGTAGCGGCGCCTTCAGTCGCCGAGCATGGCCGCGGCGTCCGCGGGCACGGCGTATCGGGTGAACCACGCGCGACCCTCCACGCGCGACCAGAGCCGCGAACCGTCGCCGCCCGCCAGCGCGTCGCGCACCGTGGCGAGCGCCACGACGTGCAGCACGATCCCCACCCGTCGCCCCGGCGCTGCCGCGAGGATGCCGGCGAACGCGTCCAGGATCCGCGCGCGCGCCTCCGACATCGGCTCGCCCTCCGGGGGCGACACGGTCAGCGGCGACTCCGTCCATTCCGCGAAGCGGCTCCCGAAGCGGCGCTCGAAGTCGGCCATCGTCAGGCCCTGCAGGAGCCCGAGGTCGGGATCGGCGAGCGCCTGCACCTGCACCGCGCGGCAGCCGAAGCGCCCGGCGACGACGCGGGCGCTCTCGGCCGCGCACCCGCCGGGCGCGTGGAAGAGGAGTTCCGGCCCCTCCGCGAGCCGCGCCACGCGCGAGCGCAGCTCCGTCAGCGACTCCTCCGTCGCGGGCAGGTCGACGTTCCCCTGCAGGCGGCGCGCCTGGTCCCAGTCGGTGTCGGCCGGGCGGAAGAGCCAGAGGTCGGTTGCGGGCATGCTTCAGCCGCGGATCGCGGCGATGGCCGCTGCGTAGTCCCCGGAGCCGAAGATGGCGCTCGCACTGATGAGGACGTCGATCCCGGCGGCGCGGCAGGCGGGCGCGGTCGCCGGGGACACCCCGCCGTCCACCATGAGGCGCTGCCCGGGACGCATGCGCGCGCGCAGCTCGGGGGCCTTGGAGAGGGCCTCGCCGATGAACCGCTGCCCGGAGTGGCCCGGGTGAACGGTCATCAGCATCACGGTGTCGACGAGCGGCAGCGCATCCGCGCATGCCTCGGCGGGCGTGTCCGGGTTGAGGACGATGCCGGCGCTCATCCCGAGCGCGCGGATCCGCTCGACGAGCGCCGCCGGCCGCGGCACCACCTCGACGTGGAACTGGAGGTGCCCCGCCCCGGCGGCGGCGAACGGCTCGACCCAGCGCCCGGGGTCGGTGCACATCAGGTGCACGTCAAGCAGGGCCTCGGGGACGGCGCGGTGCGCGGCCGCGCAGATGGCGGGGCCCATGGAGAGGTTCGGGACGAAGTGCCCGTCCATGACGTCGACGTGGATGGCGTCGCCACCCGCGGCCATGCATGCGCGGCATTCGTCGCCGAGCCGCGCGAAGTCCGCCGACAGGATCGACGGCTCCACCAGGATGCCGGGTCGCGAGAGCAGCGGGTTGGCGCGGGCAGCGCTCACTTGGGCGCCGCCGCCGCGGCCTTCTGCTCGAAGATCTCGAGCGCCCGCTGCAGGGCGGCCTTCTCCGCGGGCGGGGCCGACATCACCGCGGAGTACTGGAGATCGACCGCGGTCGGGTAGTCCCCCGACGCGGCCGCGAGCGCCGCACGCGCGGAGAGCGCGTCCGGGTCCTCGTCGCTGCCAGGGAGCGCCTTGAGCTTGTCCGCCGCATACGCGGCTGCGGCCAGGTCCCGCTTCTTGATGGACGGATCCGACGCCAGGTAGCGGACCACCTCGGCCAGCTCGAACCGCTCCCTGCAGCCGTCGATCACCTTGCGCAGGTACGCCGCGGCGCCCGCCTCGTCCTTCGCCTGCTCGGCGAGCATGCGCCAGCACTCCATGCCGCCGTCGAACACGGAGGCGCCGCCGTCGAGCGCCTTCTCGTAGAGGCCGAGCGCCTCCTTGTAGTTGCGCCGCTTCGACGCGTCCCGCGCGGACTTCAGGAGCTGCTCGACCTCCTTCGGGTCCTTCGAGGCGGGCCGGGCCGCGAGCGCAGTGCGGAGCACCTGGTCCACCAGGGTGGCGGAGGCCAGGCTGTCGCCGCCGCCCACGGTCGTCCCGGCCCGGTTCAGCACGATCCAGAGACCCGACGGCGCGTAGGCCCGCCACGTCTCCGCCACGAACTTCCCGTCCTTCTTCTCGCAGCCGAGGACGAACGGCACCTGGCCGCCCGCGCGCTCGAGGAGCGGCGCCACCGCCTCCTGCTCCGCGCCGCACACGCCGACCACCACCACGCCGCGCGGGGCGAAGGACGCGTGGATCTCGCCGAGCCGCGCCACCGCGCTCGCGAACTGCGATTCGTCGAAGCAGCAGAGGAACCGCACCGTGTTCTTGCGGGTCGCGTCATCCGCGCTGCCCTGCACGTACTCCACCGCGTCGCCGAGGCCCGAGAGGACGCGACGCAGCGCCTCCTCCTTGTCCTTGTCCTGGGCGCGCGCGGGAGCGGCTCCGACGAGGGCGAGCAGCACGAGGACAAGGGCGAGCGGAGATCGCATCGAGGCGATCATATCCGTGCCGGGGCCGATCACGCCGCGTCCAGCGCGTCCACGGACTCGAACCGCTTGCCCTCGAGCATCTCGAGGCTCGCGCCGCCGCCGGTGGAGACGTGGGTCAGCGCGTCGGCCAGGCCCGCGGCGTCCAGGCTGGCCGCGGTGTCGCCGCCGCCCGCGATCGTGACGGCGCCGGCGCGCGTGGCCTCGGCGACCGCGCGGGTCACGGCCATGGTGCCGGCGTCGAACGGCTTCGTCTCGAACGCGCCCATCGGGCCGTTCCAGACGACCTGGCGCGCGCTGCGGCACGCCTCCGCGAAGAGCTGCTGCGTGCGCGGGCCGATGTCGAGGCCCATCCAGCCGTCCGGGATCGCGCCAACGACCGTGGTGGTCTCGGTGCCCGCCTCGAGCCTGCGCCCGCAGACGTGGTCCACCGGGAGCAGGATCGTGCGGCCGCGCGCCTGCGCGTCGTGCAGGATGCCGCGCGCCTTCTCGACCATCTCGGGCTCGACGAGGCTGTTGCCGGTGGCGACGCCCATCGCGCGGAGGAAGGTGTACGCCATGGCCCCGCCGACGACGATCGTGTCGACCCTGTCGAGGAGGTTCGCGAGCGCGGCGAGCTTGTCGCTCACCTTGGCGCCGCCGACGATCGCGACGAAGGGCCGCTGCGGACGCTCGAGCGCGGCGCCGAGGAAGCGGAGCTCCTTCTCGAGGAGCCGCCCGGCGACGGCAGGCCTGCCGGCGGCGTGCATCGCGCGCGGCAACGCCACCATGGAGGCATCGGCACGGTGCGAGGCGCCGAAGGCGTCGTTCACGTAGGCGGCACCGTAGGCCGCGAGCTTGCCAGCGAATGCGGCATCGCCCTTCTTCTCGCCCTTCTCGAAGCGCAGGTTCTCGAGGAGGAGGACCTGCCCCGGGCGCAGCGCGGCGACGGCGGCTGCGCTCGCGGCGTCGGTGGGCACCTGGCCCGCGAAGAGCACCTCCGCCTTGCCCGCGAGGAGCTTCTTCAGGCGCTCGAACACGGGCTGCAGGCTCTCGCCCGCCTCGTAGCCGGTACCGGCCGGGCGGCCGAAGTGGCTCGCGACCACCACGGCCGCGCCCTTGGCGAGGAGCGCCTCGATCGTCGGGAGCGCGCCGCGGATGCGGCGGTCGTCGGTGATGGCGCCGGCGTCGTCCGTCGGGACGTTGAAGTCCGCGCGGACGAAGACGGTCTTGCCCTTGGCGTCGAGCGAATCGACGGTGCGGCGGGCGGCGACGGGCGGCATGGCGGCTGCTTCGGACATACTTCCACTATACGGATGGAACGCGTGCACGAACCAGCCTCCGCGGCGACGCCCCGCACGGTGCTCGTCATGGGACCGACCGCGGGCGGGAAGACCGCGCTCGCCGTGGAGCTTGCGCTCCGCATCCCGGGCGGCGGCGAGTGCGTGAGCGCCGACAGCATGCAGGTCTACCGGGGCATGGACATCGGCACCGCGAAGCCCTCGGCCGAGGAGCGCCGCGGCGTGCCGCACCACATGATGGACGTCGCCGACCCGCACGGCGGCGCGTTCACCGTGGCGGACTGGCTCGACGCTGCGCGCGAGGCGATCGTGGCGGTCCACGCGCGCGGGCGCCACGCGATCGTCGTCGGCGGCACCAACCTCTACGTGAAGGCGCTGGTGGAGGGGATGTTCGAGGGACCGCCCGGGGACCCCGAGGTACGCGCGCAGCTCGAGGCGCTGCCCACGGAGATCCTCCGCCGCGACCTCGAGTACCACGACCCGATCGCGGCATCGCGCATCCACCCGAACGACCGGCGCCGCACCGTGCGCGCGCTGGAGGTCTGGCAGCTCACCGGCCGCCGCATCAGCGACCTGCAGCGCCAGTGGGGCGACGCGCCGCGCGCCCTGCCGGACGGCATGCACCTGGTGGGGTTGGAGTGGCCGGTCGAACTCCTCAACGAGCGGATCAACCGCCGCGTGCACGCGATGGTCGCGGAAGGGCTCGAGCAGGAGGTGATGCGCCTGATCGCGGCCGGCCCGCTCAACCGCCAGGCCATCGAGGCGGTCGGCTACCGCGAGGTGCTCCGGCACTTCGCGCACGAA
>JBILFU010000130.1:0-5885 GCA_044351405.1 Phycisphaerales bacterium | reverse complement strand
GGCCGCAGCTACGCCGCGAGCGCCGTGCTCGCCGCCGAGCACGGGCCGTTCGACGGCTACAAGGCCAACAAGGAGCACATGCTCCGCGTGGTCCGCAACCACCGCCGCGCCGCCAAGGGCGTCGCGCGCGACAGCGGCGAGTACGAGGACCTGCGCATCGCGCCGGTGCCGATCGACCACGGCATCTTCGGGGCGGGCGGCGTCAACATCGCCAACTCCGCCGACATGCTCGGCCGCGCGGTGGCCGCGTGGGACGACGCGCTCGAGTACGGCAGGAAGCACGGCTTCCGCAACGCGCAGACCACCGTCATCGCGCCGACCGGCACCATCGGCCTGCTGATGGACTGCGACACTACCGGCGTCGAGCCCGACTTCGCGCTGACCAAGTTCAAGAAGCTGGCGGGCGGCGGCTACTTCAAGATCGCCAACCAGTCCCTCCGCCCGGCGCTCGCCGCGCTCGGCTACGCGCCCGCGCAGGTGGACGAGATCCTCACGCACGTCATGGGCACGCTCAGCCTCGAGGTGCCGATGCCCGCCGAGGACGGCTCCATGCCCGTGCACGGACCGACCTTCCGCGACTTCCTCTCGGAGGCCGGCTACACGGGCGACGAGCTGGTGGCGCTCGAGAACAGCCTGCCGACCGTCTTCGAGATCTCCTTCGCCTTCAGCGCCTGGAGCATGCCGGAGCGCATCCTCTCCGCCCGCGGGATCGACGCGGCGGCGGCGCGCGCGGACGCCAAGTTCAACGGCCTGCGCGCGCTGGGCCTGACCCGGCGCCAGGTCGAGGCCCTGAACCTGCGGATCTGCGGCACGCAGACCATCGAGGGCGCCCCGCACCTCAGGGAGAAGCACCTGCCGGTCTTCGACTGCGCCAACCGCTGCGGCAACCTGGGCACGCGCTTCATCGCGCCCGAGGGCCACATCCGCATGATGGCGGCGGCGCAGCCCTTCATCACGGGCGCGATCAGCAAGACCATCAACCTGCCCAACGAGGCGGCCGTCGAGGAGATCGGCGCCTGCTACCGCCTCAGCTGGGAGCTCGGCCTCAAGGCCAACGCCCTCTACCGCGACGGCTGCAAGCTCAGCCAGCCGCTCAGCACCAAGAGCGACACCGTCGAGCGCGAGGAGGAGGACACCGAGGGCCTCGAGCCGGCGGCGTCGACCGTGGTCGAGCGGGTGGTCGAGCGCGTGGTGGAGGTGGAGCGCGTGGTCGAGGTCGAGCGCCTCGTCGAGGTCATGCGGCCGATGCGCCGCCGCCTGCCCGACACCCGCGGCTCGCTCACCCACAAGTTCAACGTGGCGGGCCACGAGGGGTACCTGATCGTCGGCCTCTACGAGGACGGCAAGCCCGGCGAGCTCTTCATCACGATGGCGAAGGAGGGCTCCACCATCGGCGGCCTGATGGACTCGCTGGGAACGGCGATCAGCCTGGCCCTGCAGTACGGCGTGCCGGTGGAGAGCATCGTCAACAAGTTCGCGCACCAGCGCTTCGAGCCGATGGGGATCACCACCAACTCGGACATCCCCTTCGCCAAGAGCCTGGTCGACTACATCTTCCGGTGGCTGGGAATGCAGTTCATCGACGGCTACCGGGAGCAGAACGCCCCGCGCCGCCCGAAGCCCGCGGAACTCGGTCACGGATCATCCTCGGCGGCCGCAGGAAGCGCCGCCCACGTCGAGAGCAAGGAGGCTGGATGGCACGCACGAAGCAACGCGCAGTCGCACGGCGCCCCGACGGGCGCTCCGCACTCGGCCGACCCAAGGTCCGAAGACGCCCAGGCGAAGGGCGACCTGGACCGGAACCTCGGTGCGAGGTCCATCACGGACATTGCGGCCGCGTCGATCATCGACGGTTCGGCTGGGGTGGCCCGGCCGACGTCGCCGGCGCCCGAGCCCGTCGTCGCCGGCGAGGCGCGGGTCGGCGGCAACGCGCTTGACCAGTCCAACGCCAACCTGATGGGCGACGCGCCGGCCTGCGACAGCTGCGGATCGATCACCGTGCGCAACGGCACCTGCTACCGCTGCATGAACTGCGGCAGCTCCATGGGCTGCTCCTGAGCCCCGGACCACGTCCCGCCGTGCGGCCGCGCCATGGATTGGCGCGCCGCACGGCGGGCACCCGACAAACGCCTCGTCCGACGCACGGCCGCGTCGTTCGGGCCCTGGACTCCCGAAAGGACTCCCGGACACCGAATCATGCGCTGCGCGCGGCCTCCGACCCGCGCGCAGCGCGACAACCGACGCGATGCGGGCGAGAGCGTGACGGCGACGCGGTCAGCGAGTGGATGGACCCTCCTTGCAGGCCGGATGAGCACGGACACCGCGCACTTCGGCCCCCTTCCCGGGAACGGACGCCCCCCCGGACGACCGGCTCCGCGCAAGCGGATCCGGACGACGACCCGGAAGGGAGACCCGACGCCCAGCGCCTCGCCCCATCGCGTCCCTTGCAAACGACCGGCGGATCCTCAGGCCGCCGTCGTTCCTCCGCCCCCCGTCGCGGCCGCCCACCCCCGCGACGGGGGGACGCTTTCTCGGCACGCCTACACTTTCCGCCTCCATGAACCTCCGCGCCGCCATGCAGTCCGCCCGTGCCGCCGTGACCGCCGCCGCCATCGCGGGCGCGGTCGCCGGCTGCCGGTCGACGCCGGAGGAGGTCGCGCTTGCCCGCCGCGACCGGCTGGGCTCGCCGCCCATCACGCACGCCGTGCTGATCCGGCTGAAGGACCCGGCGCGCACCGCGGAGCTCGTGCGGGACTGCGACGCCTCGCTCCCCGCGATCGAGGGCGTCGACGGCTACTCGTGCGGCGTGCCGCTCGACATGGGGCGCAGCAACGTCAGCGGCGACTACGACGTCGGCATCTACGTCGGCTTCGCGGACGAGTCCGCCTACCGCGCCTACCTGGACGATCCGCGTCACCTGTCGCTGGTCGAGCGGTGGCGCGACGGATGGCAGTCGGTGCGGATCTTCGACGTGGTGCAGGGAAGCTCGGCGCCCCGCCTGGTGGGCCCCGAGCCCGCGACGCCCGCGGTCGCCGTGCCTGCCGCTGCGCCGGCTCCCGCGCAGGCCACGCCCCCCGCCGCGCAGCCGGCCGCGCCGGCGCCGGCGCCCGCGCCCCCCGCCGCTCCGGCGGCGTCGCCTCCCGCGCAGCAACCTCCGCGGCAGGCACCCTGACCGAGCGCGGGGATACACTCACCGCATGGCCATCGAGACGTCGCTCCAGCCGCGCCAGAAGTGGTGGAACCTCCTCTATGCGGTGATCTGCGGAGGACTTGCCCTCTGGGGCGCGTACGACTACTGGGTGAGCATCCCGCGGCGCGAGCAGGAGTTCTCCTCCTACGAGGCCAGCAAGAAGCGCCACGAGGAGCTGGCCGCAGCGGCGGCCAAGGCACCGCTCGCCGAGGCCGAGCGCGCCGAGTACCTCCGGCTGGACGCCGACTTCCAGAAGCGCGCCGCGGAGAACCGCCCCGTCCCCACCATGCCCCCGGCATACGACCGCCCGGTGCAGCTCTGGCTCTACATCGTCGGGTGCGGCATCCTGGGCGTCCCGTGGTTCCTGTGGCAGTGGCTCTCGATCGCGGGCAAGCGCTACCGGCTGGAGGACGACGGCACGCTCCGCGCCCCGGGACTCGCCCCGGTGCCGCCCGACGCGATCGCCGACATCGACATGTCCAAGTGGATGTCCAAGTCCCTCGCCACCGTGCGGACCGCGGACGGCCGCTCCATCGTCCTGGACGACTACAAGTTCCGCGACACGCACCTGATCGTGGGCGCGATCGCGTCCCGGATGTACCCGGAGGACTGGAGCGCCGACGGCAAGGACCTGAGGCGCGCCCGCGCGCTCGATGGCGGCTCCACGGCGGGTGATCCCGCGGGAGACGGTGCCGCGCCCGGCGGCGCCGCCTGACCCATGCGCGCCACGGCGGAACCGACTACCTCGATCCCCAAGCAGGACCGCTGCGGCGACCTGCCGCACCGGCCGCGCGTCCTGCTCGGGAAGATGGGCCTCGACGGCCACGACCGCGGCGTGAAGCTGATCGCGCGCATCATGCGCGACGCGGGGATCCACGTCGTCTACAGCGGCCTGTGGCAGACGCCGCGGAGCCTGGCGATCGGCGCGCGCGACGAGGACGTCGACTGCGTGGCCGCGTCGATGATGTCGAACTCGCACCTGGTGCTCGTGCCGCGGCTCCTCGAGGAGCTGAAGGCGGTCGGGCGCGCGGACATCCCGGTGAACGTCGGCGGGATCATCCCGCAGGCGGACGTGCAGGCGCTGCTCGACGCGGGCGTCGCACGCGTCTACCACACCGGCACGGGGATGGACGAGATCGTCGACAGCGTGCGCGCGTGCGTGAAGCCGTACGCGCCGCTTGCCGCCGGCGCGGTGCGCGAGGCCGCGCTCGCCCGGCAGATCTCGCTCGCGCACGCGGGCAGGCTCCCGGCCGGCACCCCGCTCCGCCGCCCGGCGCGCGTGGTGGGCATCACCGGCTCGCCCGGCGCGGGGAAGAGCACGCTGGTCGCCGCGATGGCCAACGAGGCGGTGCGCCGCGGACGGCGGATCGCGGTCGTGGCGTTCGACCCCATGAGCCCGATCACCGGCGGCGCGCTCCTCGGCGACCGCCTGCGCGTCGACTTCAACGCGGTCGACGACAAGGTCTTCTACCGCTCGCTCGCGATCGTGGGCGAGGACTACCGCAGCCTGCCGGACGTGGTCGGGCTGATCGGCGCGGCCGGGTTCGACACGCTGGTGATCGAGACGGTCGGCGCCGGCCAGAACGACGTCGCGATCCGCCAGCACGTGGACCGCACGGCGGTCGTGGTCGTGCCGGGGATGGGCGACGCCGTGCAGATGGACAAGGCCGGGATCCTCGAGATCGCCGACCTCTTCGTCGCCAACAAGGCGGACCACGCCGGCGAGGCGAAGCTGGTGCGCGAGCTCCTGGACGTGGCGAGCGGACGCCCGATCATCGAGACGATCGCCACCGAGGGCAAGGGCGTCGTCGAGCTGCTCGACGCGCTGCTCGCGTAAATTCGTCCCGCTCCACCGGGACCAATTTCGGAGAAATTGGTCCCGGTGGAGCGGGACGAATTTCCTCACTTCCAGTGCTCGGCCACCCAGGGCGTCGGCAGCACGTGCCGGG
The DNA here is from genome assembly GCA_044351405.1 of Phycisphaerales bacterium. Classification (GTDB taxonomy): domain Bacteria; phylum Planctomycetota; class Phycisphaerae; order Phycisphaerales; family SM1A02; genus UBA966. The sequence continues at coordinate 746 of JBILFU010000130.1, read as the reverse complement.
TGGGCTTGATGCTGCGGCCGGCGATCGCGTCCGGCGGGTTCGGATGCCCGTGGAAGACCACGATCCGCGCCCCCGGCGGGATCCGTGCGGGCTTCCACCAGCACGCCGGGAACCTCGCCATGCAGCCGTACTTGAACGAGACGCACCACTCCTTCGGCCAGTAGGAGAGCTTGCCGGCCCGGTGCAGCTCGCGCGAGATGTACTCCTGCTCGTTGCGCACCTCGCGGCGGATCGCCGCGTGCTCGCGCATGAAGCGCTCGAGGAGCTGCGGATGCGCGCCCGCCCCGAACCGGTAGACCGACGAGTTCCCCGTCGGCCGCCACGGTCGCTTCCAGTCCTTGATGATCAGGAACTCGCCCGGATGGTCGAAGAGCGGCCCGAGGTCCCCGACGACCACGATGTCGAGGTCGAGGAAGAGCGTCGGACCCTCGAGGTCGAAGAGCGGCTTGCGGAAGGTCGAGATCTTCCGCCAGCCGCGCTCGGGTCCTCCCGGGTCGTCGAAGTCCGGGAGGGGCCGGGCGTCGATACCGGGGTCGAGCCCGGCGGGATCGTCGGTCATGCACACGAAGCGGTGCGGGCGCCGCAGGTGCCGGCGCACCATCGAGGCCAGCCGGTTGGCGTACTCGGGGCCGTACTTCGTGCCCCAGCGCATGCAGATCACGTTCGCCACGGGGCCGAGGGTAGCAGGATCCGCCCTACACTGCCCGGCTCGCCGCGGCGGACGCGACCGCTCGCGCGACCGGCAC
>JBILFU010000129.1:0-5902 GCA_044351405.1 Phycisphaerales bacterium | reverse complement strand
ACGCGGTCGGCCGGCGAGCCGGGGCCGTAGACGGCCACGCCGTGGGCCTGCTGCGGCTCCACCTGGCGGCCGGCCAGCATGTCGGCCAGTCCGGGGGCGTCCGGGTCCGCGCCCAGCACCGAGGCCAGCCGCGGCCGCCGGAGGTTGGCGTCGACCACCGCGACCGAACGCCCGATGGCGTGCAGGCTCGCGGCGAGGTTGGAGGCGACGGCGGTCGAGCCGCCGCCCGGGTTGGCCGTCACGATCGCCACGGAACGCAGCCCGGCGGCATCGATCGCCTTGCGGGCGTTGGAGGCGAGCTGCCGGAACATCTCGGCCGTCGTCGAACCCGGGGCCTCGGAGACGGCGAGCTCCGCGCGCTTGGGCTCGGCCGGGTCGTCCGCGATGTCCGGGATGACGCCGATCAGCCGCACGCCGCCCACGCCGGCGACGTCGCTCGGCTGCTTGACGCGCTGGTCGAGGAACTCGCGCAGGAAGAGGAGGCCCGCCACCACGAGGAGCGCGAGCACCGCGCCGCCCGGCACCATGAACTTGAGCTGCGGGAAGTCGATCTCCTTGGGCGTGACCGCGCGCTGCACCAGCCGGACGCGGCGGGCGTCCTCGCGCGCCTGCAGGAGGTCGAGCTGCACGATCAGGTTCTGCAGGTCGGCGCGCTCGAGCTCCTTCTGCTCCAGCTGCTCCTTCAGCGCGTCGAGCGCGCTGATCTGCGCGGTGAGCTCCTGCAGCTTCTTCTGCGACTCGGACAGGTCGAGCGTCTGCTTCTCGACCAGCGCCTTCAGGCCCTGCACGCGCTGCGACAGCGACAGCTTGTCGGCGAGCAGGTTGCGGGACATGGTCTCGTCCATCGCCGCCTTCAGCCGCGCGCGGCCGGCGGCCTCGCGCTGCGTGAGGTCCTTGATCTGCGGATGGTCGTCGCCGAAGGAATCGCGCGCGGAGTTGAGGGCCACCTGGATCTGCTGCAGGTCGCGCTCGAGCGCGCGGATCGACATGTCCTCGAGCGCGGTGCGGCGGTCCTCGTCCTCGAAGCGCTGCTCGGAGATCTTGCGGTCCACCTGGTCCAGGCGCGCCTGCGCCAGGGTGAGGTCGCGGATGGTGTCGTCGCGGAGCTTCGCCAGGTTCTCCGAGGAGCGCTGGTCGGCCAGGTCGCGCTCGCTGCCTGCGGTGATGCCCTTCTGGCGGATGAAGTCCTGGATCTCCGACTTGATGGTGCGGATCTCCTCCTCCACCTGGGACTTCTTGGACTCGAACTGGCCCTTGCTGCGGGCGGCACGCTCGTTCTCCTCGGACTCGCGCGCGGCCATGTAGGTGTCCGCGACGCGGTTCAGGACGACCGGGATGTCGGACTTCTCCCAGCTGCGCCAGCTCATGGTGAAGAGCTGCGTGCCGCGGCGGTGGCCGACGCGGAGGTCGTCCTCGAGCTCCTTCACGCGCTCGTCGACGGCGGTGTAGTACTTGCCCCAGCTGGTGGTGCCGATGTCGGGCGCCTTCATCGCCGACTCCAGCACGGCCTTGGAGACCATCTTTGCCGACTCGGTCTGGCCCAGGCGGGCGATCGCCTCGTCCTGCACGATCTCGCGGGTCACGGCGTCCTTGGCGCCGGTCACCTCGGGACGGATCTCGAAGATCACGTTACCGCCCCAGAGCGGGTAGGCGAAGAGGAAGAGGTAGTTGGCCGCGACGCCGACCACGGCGCCGATCACCGCCGAGACCGCCAGCATGACGGCGTGCTGCCGGAGCACGCGGATGGGGTCGATGGTCGGGGCCTGCGGGCGCCCGCGGGGCGCCGCGGACTGGGCGGGGCGCTGACCGGGGGTGGACGGGGTGGTGGGTGCTGCTGCGCTCATGGTGGTCCTTCGGGGCCTCGGGCCCGCTGCGTCACTTTCCCTTGATCGATTCCGTGAACTCCTCGATCTCCTTCTTGGTCTCCGGGTCCGACTCGCGCTGACGCGCGCGGTCGAGGAGCTGGCGGGCCTCCGCGAAGTTGCCCTGGCTGGCCCGGACCTGCGCCAGGTGCAGGAGCGCGGACGGCGCCGGGGCCACGGCGACCGACTTGGTCAGCGCGTCCTCCGCCTCGGCGACCCTGCCCGAGCGGAGCAGGACGTAGCCGAGCGTGTCCAGGTAGTCGGGCTGCCCGGGCGACAGGAGCACCGCCGAGGAGGCGAACTCGAACGCCTTGTCGTTGTCGCCCTTCACCTTCGCCAGGAGGTACGCGGCGTTGTTCAGGGCCGCGGCGTTGCCCGGGGACACCTTGGCGGCCTCCGCGAACGCGTCGGTCGCCGGCACCAGCTGGCCCTTGCCGTAGAGGGCGTTGCCCTTGGTGAGGAGCGCCGCGGCGCGGATCCCGACGGCGGAGCCATCCCCGAGCGACAGCACCTTGTCCGCCCACTCCAGGGCGCGGTCGGCGCCGGCGGGACCGGAGCGGAGCCAGGAGTCGGCGAGGATCGCGCATTCCACCGGCGTCGGCTGGCCCGCCTGCGTGAGGAACGCCTCGAACTCCGAGGGACGCTCCGGCGGGAACATCTCGCGCAGGGTCACGGCCGTGCGCTCCTGGGTCCGCACCGGGTCGTCGGTCGAGGCGCGGGCGCGCTGCAGCGCGTCGCGGCCCGCGACGAGGGCCTCGTCGCGGCGGCCGCTCTTGGCGAGCGCCGAGGCGGCGATGGCCCCGAGGACCGGGGAGCGCTTCACCAGGGCATCCGCCCCGCGCAGGAGCGAGAGGGCCTCCGCCGTGGCGCCCGAGGAGAGGCGCGCGAGCGCCGCCTTCTCCAGGCACACCAGCGAGGTGGGATCCATGGCGAAGGCGCGCTCGAACTCGGGCGCGGCCGACGCCTGGTCGCCCGCGGAGACCAGGATGTCGCCGAGCCGCTCCGCCCACTTGGGGTCCATGGGACGCAGCGCCACGCCGTCCTGCGCGGCGGCCACGGCCCGCGACGGGTTGCCCGCCGCAAGCTGCATGTCGATGAGCCTGTTGCGCGCGACGTCGTCGCCGGGCTGCGAGTCCAGGTAGCGCTCGACGATGCCGATCGCCGCCTTGATGTCGCGCTTGTCGAGCGCCAGGTCCGCCCGCGCCGAGACGATGGGCCAGTTGAGCGCGTTGCGTGCGAGCGCGCGGTCGGCCTCGGCCACCGCCGCGTCCAGCTTCGACGGATCCTGCTGGGCGACCGACATGGCGCGCAGCAGCTCGATGCGCCGCAGCGGCGCGTTGAGGTCGGTGGGGACGAGCGCCTGAGCCCTTCCGAGCGCGGCCAGGGCCTCGTCGATCTTGGCGCGGGCCTCGGCCTGCTTGCCCTCGTCCCGCAGCCGGTCCGCCTCGGAGCTGGCGATGGCGGAGGAGAGCATCTCCACCTGCCGCATCGCCTCGGGGTTCGGGGTCGGGCCGAGGATCGGACGGAGGCGCGCGAGGGTCTCGGCGGCGCCGGCCGTGTCGGCGATCACCACCTGCATGTCCGCGAGGCGGAGCAGGCGCGGGACGGTCGGCGAGTCGCCGAGCGCGGCCTTCATCATCTCGACCGCCTTCGGCATCTGCCCGCGGCGGGCGACCACCTCGATGCGGACGAAGTCCACGTCGCGGCGCTTGGGGTCCTGCAGGGCGGCCGCCTTGTCCAGCGCGGCGTCGGCGTCGGCCGACTTGCCGATCGCCTCCAGGAAGAGCGCCTGGTCGACGTACATCTGCGCGTTCGCCTTGCCGTCGGCCTCGGCGCGCGCGACCACCTCGTCGAGCGCGGCGCGGCCGGCGTCGGCCTTGCCGGCCTCGCGCAGCAGCGCGGCACGGCGGCCGGCGAAGCGCAGGTCGTAGGGCGCGGCCTTCATGGCCGCCTCGTAGATGCGGTCGGCCATCGCGGCGTTGTCGCGCTGCGCGTCCGAGAGGAGGCGCTGGCGCTCGTCCTGCGGCACGGCGGCCCAGGTGCGCTCGTCGAAGCGCGGCCGGCCGTCCGCGCCGCGGACGGAGCCGAAGTCGGCGGGAAGGTTGAGGAGCCGGTAGAGCTCGCCAAGGTTCTCGCGGTTGGTGGAGTCCAGCTGCGCCGCCCGCTGCCGGAGCTCGATGGCACGGGAGCGGAGGCCGTAGACCGCCTCGAACTCGGCCGCCATGGCCACGGTGTCCAGGTCGGTCGGGTTGGCCGCGACGGCGGCGCGCATCATGTCGAGCACCTGCTTGCCCTGCCCGCTGCGGCCGAGGGCCCGCGCGTAGCCGCGGACGTTCACCGCGTCGTTCGGGCGCCGGTCGTAGGCCTCCTTCCAGAGGGCGAGCGCGGCGGGCTCGTTGCCGACGCGCTCCTGCAGGAGCGCGATCTGCGCGGTCACCATCGCCTCGGTGCGGCCGGACTGCCGCAGCTTCTCGAGCATGGCCAGCGCCTCGGCCGGCCGGCCCTGCGCGTCGAGCAGGCGCGCGCGGAGGAGGGGCTCCAGCAGCGGCTGCTCCGCCGCCACCTTGCCGGCGGCCGCGACGTGGAGCTCCGCGGCCGCGTAGTCGCCGCGGGACATCGCCTCGGCGAACGCGATCTCGATCATCTGCGGCGTCGAGCCGCCGGAGGCCTGCGCGTCCTTCTCGGTCTGCTCGAGGGCACCGACGATCTTGGCCAGGAACGCCTCGCTCCTGGCGAGGTCGGGCGAGTTGGCCGCGCGGTACTCGGCGACCTGGCGCTCCACGTCGACGCGGAGCGCGCGGAGCGCGCGGAGGCGCTCGGCGGGGCGCTGCTTCTCGTCGGCGATCAGGCGCGACACCATCATGTCGACGCGCTCCAGGGGATCCTCGGTGGCGAGCATCGCCTCCATGCGCGCGAGCTCGGGCGTCGCGGGGTGCTTTGCGAGCGCGGCGCGGGCGTACTCGAGGGCCTTGGCGCGGTCGCCGGCCTCCTGCTCGACCAGCGCCTGCGCGTACATGGCCTGCAGCGAGCCGTTGCTCGACTGCACCCAGGCCGCGGCCAGCTCGCGCGCCTTGGTCCAGTCCTTGGCGCGGAGTGCCTCCTCGAGCGGGGCCACCTCGGACGGGGCCTCGGCGCGGGTGCCCTCGGCGCGGGCCTTGGCCGCGGCGGCCGCCTGCGCGAAGCGCGGCTCCCCGGGAATGGCCCGGGCGAGCGCCTCGAAGAGGTTGGCGGCATCCGTGAAGCGGCCGAGCTCCGCGGAGAGCTCCGCGCGCTGCACCATCAGGCGGACGTCGCCCGGGTGCGCCTCGGCGCCGCGCGACGCCGTCTGCATGGCGAGGCCCAGGTCGTTCTGCGCGCGGTACACCAGGGTCGCCCAGAGGAACGCGTCGACCGGCGGCTGCGGGACCTTGGTGAAGAAGGTCTCCCACTTCCTGGCCGCCGCGGGCAGGTCGCCGCGCGACTGCAGGATCTTGGCGTCGGCCTGGAGGATGCCGGGGGCGGACTCGTCGTTCTGCAGGCACTCCAGGAGCTGCCTGCGCAGGTCGGGGAGCCGCGCCAGCTGCTCCTCCTTGTCGGCCGCCGACGCGCCGTCCTTCGAGGCGCGAACGATCGCGGACTCGATCAGCACCTGCAGCGCGCGCGCGCGCGTCTCGGACTGGATGCTGGCCTCGATGCTCGTCGGCAGCGTCGGCAGCGCGAGGACCCGCTTGGCCACCTCGTCGGTGCGGGCGAACGACTCGTCGCGGTCCGAGAGCCGCGACGTGTATTCGAGCTCGATCGTCGAGGAGATCAGGTCCGTCGGGTGGTCCTTGCTCCAGGCCCCGAGCATCTCGGCGGCGGACTTCAGGTCCTTCGCCTGCGCAAGGCGGGCCGCCGCGGAGCGCACCTCGGAGCCGAGCCCGGTGGCGCGCGCGGCCTCGACGAGCGCGGCGCACGCCGCGTCGAGCTTGGCGGCATCGAGCTTCGAGCGGTCGAGGTCGCCGCCCGTACGTCCCTCGAGGAGCAGCCGGTCCACCTCCGCGGAGGCGAGCGCAGCCTTG
>JBILFU010000128.1:0-5905 GCA_044351405.1 Phycisphaerales bacterium | reverse complement strand
CACGGCGCAGAGGATGAGCGACAGGTAGCGCCGCAGGCGCGCCGGCGGCCACGCCAGCATCCACAGCGCGCCGCGGCCGGGCGCGTGCGCCTGCCTGACGCGGTCGAACATGCCGCTCTCGACGACACCGATCCGCAGGAAGAGGAGCGCCAGGCCGAGGATGCCGCCGATCAGGTAGGCGGTGCGCCAGTCGGCGACCATCTCGACCACGAAGTACGCGCACACCGCCCCCAGGATCCCGACCGTGGCCACCAGCGTGGTCGCGAATCCGCGCTGCTCCTTGCTCACGAGCTCGCTCACGAGCGTGATGCCCGCGCCCAGCTCGCCGGCCAGCCCGAAGCCGGCCACGAACCGCAGCACCGCGTACTGGTTGTAGGCGCTGTCGAGCCCCACGGCACCCAGCCACGCCCAGGCGGAGCCGGCCGGCACGTCGGCGACGAACGCGTTCAGGATGTTGGCCACGGAGTAGACGAGGATGGACCCGAAGAGCATCTGCAGGCGCCCCAGCCGGTCCGCGAGCACGCCCCAGACGATGCCCCCGAGCACCAGTCCCGTCATCTGCAGGATGTTGTCGAGCATCACGCCAGCGTCGCGCAGCATGCGGTCCTGCAGCATGACCTTGGCGCGTTCCATGGCCTCCGCGTCGACGAAGCGGGTGCGCGCAAGCATCTCCGCCTGCGCGGCCTCGATCTTGGGGCCCAGGATGTCCTTCAGGCTCCGCACCCGGACGAGCCCGAACAGCAGCAGGTCGAAGATGTCGACGAAGTAGCCGAGCGCCGCCACCGTGGTGGCGAGGGCGACGTTCCGGTCCTTCAGGAGGGCGCGCACGCGGGCCGGGCCCCGGTCACTTCGCCGTCTGCGGAGCCAGGCCGCAGAGGCGCAGGAACTTCCGGATCTCGGAGATCTCGTGGTCGTCCTGCAGCGCGTGGCCGTGGGCGTGGGGCACGTGGAAGGTCATCTCGTGGCCCTTGAGCTTGACCTTGAGGTGCTCCTTCTTGGTCTCCTCGCACGTGCCGCCGAGGGCCTCGAACATGTGCACCACGTCGCGCCAGTGGATGTTGTGCGGCGTGGGATGCGAGAAGAGCTGCTGCAGGGTGTGTTCGTGGTGGTGGCTCATGGCGGTGGAGCCATGCTACAGGTCCCGTTTCAGCGACGGCGACGGCCGGAGCCGACCAGCGCGGTCGCGGCCAGCAGGCTCACCGCGCCATGGGCGGGGACGGTTGCCAGCTCCAGGCCCTGCATGCCCACCGAGGAGACCGCGGCCGCGGTGCCGAGCGGCTGGATGCGCAGCCCGGCGATCGGCGCGCCGAGGTCGGACGACCAGAAGCCGACGAACGAATCCGCGGCCGTGAACGTCTTGACGATCGACGAGCCGCTCGCGAGCCGGACGTAGAGGCGACCGTCCACGCGATTCCCGGAGGCGTCGAAGAAGCCGAGCTCGAGCGCGACGCCCAGCACCCCCGGGAATCCCGCGGAGGCGCCGCCGCCGAACGTGAGCTGCAGCGACGATCCCTCGGCCTCGGCAAGCACCGCGCCGTCCTGGTTCTGCACGGCGCCGACGGAGGCGGCGACCGACCACGAGTGCCAGGAGGACCCGCCCGAGAAGCCCGTCGCGGTCGGGGCGAGCCCGTCGAGGGACTCCACCGAGACGATCGGCTCCACCGGCACGGCGAAGAGGTTCGCCTGCGGGCTGGATGGCGCGGCCGACCACGCGGCCCGGCTGGTGAACGAGACGATGGCGCCGTCCGACGGTGCGGCGAAGGCGGTTGCGGCGAGGGCCGCGGCGAGCAGTGATCGAGGCATGTCCCTGTTTCCCCTTTGAGATCCCCGGCAGGTTCAGCGATGCCGCCGGAGGCCGACGAGGCCGGCGGCGGCAAGCAGCGCAATCGCGCCCGGTGCCGGGATGACGCCGGCATAGGCGAAGTGAAGGTTGTCGACCGTCGCCAGGAAGTTCGTGGACGTCCCGAGCGGACGCAGCGTGATGCCGGTGATGGTGACCTGCGGATTCAGCGTCCAGAACCCCGCGAACGGGTTGGCCTGCGTGATCTGGTGAACCAGGCTGTCGCCCGTCGAGAGCAGCAGCTCGATCTCGCCCGATTGCCGTTCGCCCGACGCCGAGCGGAATCCGAAGTCGCCCCCGAGCCCGTGGACGCCGCTGCCGTCCGGCATGGCCGGCATCGACATCGTGATGGCGAAGCCGTCACCGACCACGGAGGCCTCGATGCGGCCGTCGATGGCCGTCAGGTCGCCTCCGGAGCCGGACGCAGCCATCGACCACGACCACCATCCGGAGCCTCCGGACATCGTCGGACGCGACCCCGCTGCCTGGGACGACAGGTCGTCGGAGACCAAGGCCGTGGTCCAGTCCACGGGGAACGATGCGAGCGCCGGCCCGTCCACCGTCCATGATTCCAGATCCACGAAGGCCGTTGCCTCCGGGTCCACGCCGGCGACCGCTGCGCCGGAGACCGACGAGGCGAGAACGAATGCAAGAGCTCGGTACATCCCTTGTCCCTTCCGCGGGCAACCCCCGCACCCTTTCGAGGCGTTCGCTCATCCCGGGCGCCATGCGGCGCCACGGGCATGCACGGACGAAATGCCGCCTTGGTCCAGGAGGCGCAATCGCGGGTCGGGAAGGATCGGGGAATCCCGCGAGATTGCCCAGCCGCCCCGAAGGCCAGGGAATCGCGCTATTCTGCCCGCTCGCGCGGGTGTAGCTCAGTTGGTAGAGCGTCAGCTTCCCAAGCTGAATGTCGCGGGTTCGAGTCCCGTCTCCCGCTTTCGAGGCGAGCGCCCGGGGGGGAGTTGCCCTTGAAAGGCGCGGTTCAGGGATCTCGCGCGACCCGGAAGCCGAGATCGACCGTGGAGTTGCCCGGCATCACTCCGTAGTTGCGGAATGACCCTCTGATGTAGAGGGTGTTGCCCACCCAGGACCCTCCGCGGAGCGCGCGATAGGTGCCGGATGCCGGGCCAACCGGATTGGTCTGCGTCGTGGACGGGTATGCGCCGAGCCAGTCACTGACCCACTCGTAGACGTTGCCTGCCATGTCATGGAGACCAAAGCCGTTCGCGGCCTTGCCGCCGACTGGATGAGTCTGACCGCTGGCATTCACCGCGAACCATCCGATGTTCGTGGCCAACGAATCGTCGTTCGTGCCGGCCACGTTGCCTGGGTATCCGTGAAATGCAGTGGCAGTCCCGGCACGATAGGCGTACTCCCATTCCGCTTCGGTCGGCAGACGCATGCCCGTACCAGATAGGAAGCCCTGCACCGCACTCCAAGTCACCCGCTCGACGGGACGACTGGAAACCTGCGACGAGGGAACCTCGGCAGTCGCGGACTGGAAGGTGCTCGGATTGCTCCCTGTCCGCGCCTGCCACTGCGCCTGCGTCACCTCGAAGCGCCCAAGGTAGAAGGCGTTCGTGAGGATCACCCGATGCACAGGGCGCTCGTCATTCAAGCAGGCCTGCTGGTCTGAAGGGGTGCAGCCCATGTCAAAGGAGCCCGGTGGTATCAGCACCATCTCGATCTGCGTCGCCGTGTCCCGGACCCGCCATGCAAGCCCCGAGGCGGAAATCGCCGCGCGGAGCGCCGGGTCGGCGACTACAGCGGAACTCGGATAGGGCTCAAGCAGTGTCGCCCAAGCAGGAACGATGGTTGGGCATGCGCCCCAATTGACGAGCGCCATCCCCAGGTCGGCGCCGTCCACGCGCCCGTCTCCATTGAGATCGCAGGCTCGCGACACGGTGGTGGTGGTGACTGGACCCCAGTTGGCGAGCAGGGTGCCGAGATCGCCACCATCAACACGTCCATCCTGCACGATGTCTCCCGTACAGGTCTGGGCGCAGGCGGGCACGCTGAGAATGAAGGCAGCCAGGGCGGCCAGCGACGGGCTTCGCATGGATTTCTTCATGGTTTGGATCTTTGATGGATCAGCCGAAAGCCATATCACTCAATCCGGCATCCGGGGCGCATGCGCCCATCGAGAGTACAGGCGGAAACGGCACAGTTGCTGATCAGGTTCCCACGATGAAATTGGGTAAGCGCCACGGCGCCCTGCCCCGGCGGACGCCGGATCGAGGCCACGGCGTCGGGGGACGGCTCCGCCCGTGCCACCCATGCGATGCCCCCAACCCGACCAGCACTCCCCGGTAGAACTGGCACGGCATGATCACCGTACTCGCAATCGCCCTGATCGCCGCCCCGGTGGTCCCCTGGGCGGGCTGGTCTCCCACCAGGCGGGTGGACGCCGCCGCCCACCTCTCCGCCCACTGCCTCGACTGCCACGGCGGCGGCACGCGCAAGGGGAAGCTCGACCTCGACCCGGTGGTGGCGGCCCTGCGCGCAGGCGAACTCGACGCCGACCAGCGCGCGGTGCTGCGTCGCGCCCGGGCGCGGATCGCCTCGGGCGAGATGCCGCCGCCGACGGTCGAGGATCGCCCGGACGCCGCCGCCCGCGCCGCAGCGGCCGCTGCCCTCCGTTCTGCCCTTCGCACCACCGGCGAACTTCCTGCACCGCCCGGGCCGCCGCCACGCCGCCTGAACCGCGCCGAGTACTGCGCGAGCGTGCAGGACCTGCTCGGGGTGGACCCGGCGCTCCTCGGCGCCCTGCCGCCGGACGACGTGGGCGCGGGGTTCGACAACGTGGCGTCCGTCCTCTCCCTTCCGCCGTCGGCCCTCGAGCGGCTGACGGAGTTGGCCGAGGCCGTCGCCGCGGCTGCATGCCACGACACGGTGGCGGCGGGCTCGCTGCGCGCCGACTTCGAGCCGGGATCGCTCGCGGTCTCGGCGGGCAAGGCGCACGAGGAAGTTGCGGTCGTGTGGAGTCGCGGCACGGCCGCGGCCGCGTTCGACGCACCGGGGGTCGGCACCTACGAACTCGTCGCCACGGTGGGCGGCATGCAGGCCGGTCCGGAGCCGGTGAAGGTCGCGCTGCAGGCCGACGGCCGCACGCTCGCGGCGTTCGACGTGCCCGAAGATGCCAAATCGCCGGGAACGCGTCGCGCCGAATTCCGCGCAACGCCGGGTCGCCACGAGGTGGCGGTCGAGTTCCTCAACGACTTCTTCACGAAGGACGGCCCCGGAGACAGGCCAGCCGACCGAAACCTGGTGGTGCACGGCCTGCGCGTGGCGGGTCCGCTCGATCCGCCGGCCGTGCCGGCGTGGCAGCAGTCGATGGACGCGGCGGCGGCCGCTGCCTCCGGCGGTGTGCCCCCGGCAGACGCGGGAGCACGCGAGGCCGCCGACTTCCGCTGGCTCCTCGGCCGCTTCCTCCGCCGTCCGCCGACCGAGCGCGACGAGGGCGACCTGCGTGCCGCGATCGACCCTGCCGTCGCGGGAGCGCCTCGGGAGGCGCGACTCCGCGCGGCGCTTGCGTACCTGCTGCTTCACCCGGAGTTCCTGTTCCGCATCGAGCAGGACCCTGCGCCGCCCGCGCGCGAGCGCGACCTGTCGCCGCACGAGCTCGCCGCGCGCCTCGCGGGCTTCCTGTGGTCGAGCGTGCCGGACGAGCGGCTCGCGGCCGCCGCCTCCGACGGCACCCTCTCCTTCCCGGGGACGCTCCGGGCCGAGATCGACCGCATGCTCGACGACCCGCGCGCGTCGCGCCTTGCGGACCGCTTCGCGCCGCAGTGGCTCGCGATCGACGCCATCGAGGAGCGCACGCCCGACCCGCGCCAGTTCGCGGGCATCACGCCCGCGCTCCTCGGCTCGATGCGCGCGGAGGCCGTCCTGTTCTTCGACACCGTGCTTCGCGAGCGCCGGCCGGCCACGGACCTCCTGGGCGCGGGCTTCACCTTCGTGGACGAGCGCCTTGCAGCCCACTACGGCATCCCCGCGCCGCTCGGCGGCGGCATGCGCCGCGTGCCTGCCCCGCCGGGTCGCGAGGGCGGCATCCTCACGCAG
>JBILFU010000127.1:0-5912 GCA_044351405.1 Phycisphaerales bacterium | reverse complement strand
GCCCGGCATGCGGCGAGCGCCGCCTGCAGGGCGACATCCAGGTCGTCAGCGTGCCGCATCGCGGCTCAGCGCTTGCGGTAGCGGCCCTCGGTGCCGCGCTTGCCGTTGGATTCCAGGGCAGCCGCCACCGACTTGCCGTCGCGCTTGTAGCCGAGGACCAGGCGGCGGAACGCCGAGTTCGCGGCCCGCGGATCCAGCCCGGCGGCCTTGCAGATCTGCTCCTTGGTGCTCCACGCGGACGGGAGCGAGGCGAGGAGCTTGGCGGTCATGCCGTCGACGGCCGAGCTGGGCGCGCGGACGCGCTGGCGCGTGCCGCCCGCGGGCGCGCCGTGGCGGTAGTCGTTCCAGGCAGAGCGGGCCCCGGTGGCCAGCTCGCTGGAGAGCTCGCGCAGGGCGCCGAGGAGGCCGTGGTGCTCGCGGACCAGCGCGTCGTACTTGGTGCGCAGCGTGCGCAGGTCGCGCACCTCGGAGATGAGCGAGCGGATGTCCTTGGTCACGGCGCGCGGCTTGGCGGCCGCGCGAGGGCGGCGGGTGCGGGCGGGCGACTGCGCGGTGCGCTTGGTGGCGGTCTTCTTCATGGAAGGGGCAATGTATCACATTGCCGCAGGGCCGCCATGCAATGCCGAGCGGTCAACGGCCCGAGGCGGCGGCGATCACCGTTTTCACCAGCAATGCCGCGGAATCTTCCCGCGAGAGTTCCGCGGTCGGAATGCGGAGTTCCGGCGACGCCGGGGGCTCGTAGGGGTCGGAGACTCCCGTGAACGCGGGAATCTTTCCGGCCCGCGCCTTTGCATAGAGGCCCTTCGGGTCGCGCGACTCCGCCACCGCGACGGGCACGTCCACGAACACCTCGATGAACGGCACCCCCGCGGCACGGTGGCGCGCGCGGACCAGGTCGCGGTCGGCGCGGTACGGGCTGATGAGCGCGGCCACCGCGGTCACGCCGGAGCCGCTCAGCAGGAGCGCGGCCTCGCCCGCGCGCCGCACCGCCTCGGCGCGATCGGCGGCCCCGAAGCCGAGGTTCGCGTTGAGACCGTCGCGAAGGACGTCGCCGTCGAGCATGGTCGCCGGCATGCCGAGCGCGCGCAGGCGCTCCACGGCAGCGGAGGCGAGCGTGCTCTTGCCGGCACCGCTCAGGCCGGTCAGCCAGACGGTCACGGCACGGGCCGCGCTGCGCGGCGAAAGCAGTCCGTTGTCGGCGCAATCCGTCATCCGGCGCAGACTACCGATGAGCCCCCGCCACGGAAGTACCATCCGACGGATGGAGCCGGTCACCATTGCCGCCACGGGGGGCCTGGGAAACCAGCTGTTCCAGTTCGCGGCCGCGGTCGGGATCGCGCGGGCCACGGGCCGCCCGATCGAGATCTGCTGCCGGATGTACGACCGACCCGCGGTGCGGCGCGCGTTCGTGGCGGTCCGGCGCGCGGTGCGCGGCCTTTGGACCGACGCGGACGGCCGGTTCCGCCTGGACGCCATGGCTCGCGGACCCGTGATCCTCGAGGTGCAGCGCCTGGCGAGGGCCACCGACCGGCGCGCGGACCTCCGCCGGGGCATGAGCCGACGGTCGCTGAAGGAATCCTTCCGCGATCCCGGCTTCCGCATCGCCGGTGCCGACGTCCTCCGCACCGCGCAGGAGTCGCTGGACGCGATCGAGGGGCGCCGCCGCATCCCGCCGCAGGTTCGCCCGCTGATCGCGGGATTCATGCAGGACGACCGCCTGGTCCGGCCGGTGCTCGACCGCCTTCGCGAGGCGCTCTCGCTTCCGGAACGCTCGCCGTACCTCGACCGCTGGCTTGCCGCGGCCGGCGGCGAACGCACGGTCGGAGTGCACGTCCGGCGCGGCGACTACCTGAAGCCCGCGTTCCGCGACTCCATACCGGTGCTGCCGGCGGCGTGGTACGCAAGGGCGGCGGCCATCCTTCGCGAGCGGCACGGCGACGTCTCGTTCCTCGTCATCACCGACGAGCCCGGCTGGGCGCGCCGCGAACTGCGGCTGCCGGGACCGACCACCGTCGCGTCCGCCGACCATCCCGCGTCGGCGCAGGAGGACCTTGCGCTGCTGCGCGCGTGCCGTCACCACGTGATCTCCAACAGCACCTTCGGCTGGTGGGGCGCGCGACTGGCTCGCCCGGGGGGCACGGTGGTGGCGCCCGCGCGCTGGCTGCTCGGGCAGGAAGCGGACCCGAACCTGCTGCCCACGGAGTGGACCGCGCTCGACAATCCGGAGAACGACCGATGAGCGGCCCATCCCGCCCGGAGCAATGCCCGATCTTCCTGATCAACCTGCCGTCGTCGCGGGACCGCCTGGCGAATGCCGAGCGGCAGCTCTCCGCCGCCGGGCTGGCTTTCGAGCGGATCGACGCGGTCGATGGCCGGAGGATGCCGTCTGAGGAGCTGTCCGCGCTCTGCCCCGACAATTCCCGCCACTTCTACAGCCCGCTCACGCCGGGCGAGGTCGGCTGCTACCTCAGCCACCTGAAGGCGCTGCGCCTCATGCTCGACCGCGGCATGGAACGCTGCGTCGTGTTCGAGGACGACTTCATGCTGGAGCCCGGGTTCGCGCGGTGCCTGTCGGAACTGCTCGCGCTGGGCGAAGGGCTGCCGGACATGGTGAAGATGTACGGCGCGCGCAAGCGCGGCCAGGTGGTCGGGCGGCTGCCGTGCGGAGCCGTGCTGGTGCGGTCGAGCAGCCCGCCCATCTGCTCCACCTGCACGCTGTGGACCAGCCGCGGTGCGCGCAAGCTTCTGGCGGCAAGCGCGCCGATGCACCGGCCCATCGACGTGCAGCTGAAGCACTGGTGGGAGGAGGAGCTGGACATCCTCTGGGTGGCGCCCCCGCCGGTGACGGACAGCCCCGTCCTCATGGCCGCCTCCACCATCGGCAGCCGGAAGGTGACCAGTGCCGCAGGCCGCGTGCGGAAGATGCGCTACCGCTGGGGCTACGCGCTCGAGCGGGAGTTCCGGTGCATCTCGCGACACGGGCTGGGCGGCTGGCTTCGCTCGTTCACGCCCGTTCCCCGGAGCGCGCGTCGAACTCCATGACGCGCTCGAACTCGGCGCGCGCCGCGGGATCGCTCCACGGGTAGGCCCGCGAACGCAGGAGAGCCCTGGCCGCGGCATTCCGTGCGATGGCGCGCGCGTTCGGGTCGATCCATGCGCGGGGGCTGGCGGCCACGCCCACGGCGGACATGGCGTTCCGAAGGACGCGGCGGGCACGGACCGACGGCGCGAAACTGCGTTCCTTCCAGCTGCGGTCGCCGCGCGCGGTCGCGGCTGCGTAGTCGCGCCAGGCCGCGATCACGGCTTCGGCGCCCGCGGCATCCGCGCCGGCCTCCGCAGCAAGCGCGCGGAAGCGATCGCCATACTCGCCGAAGCGCGCCCACTCCGCCACGTCGGGAAGCGCCTTGAACGCCGCCAGGTAGTCGCTGTAGTCGCGGTACGCGCGGCGGCGGCAGAGCTGCAGGCGATGCACCAGCTGCGTCCGCCCGTAGAGCGCGGGGATGGCTCCCCACATCTGCTCGCCGAGCAGGCCGTCCTCGTCGGAGAGGTCGGCGAGCGCATCCGCCATGCGCCGCATCTGCGAGGTCCGGAAGCACGCGTAGAGGACCTGCGGCCCCAGCGAGAGGAACGACCGGAAGCGCGCCGCGGGCGATGCGTCCGACGGCAGCTCGAGGATGCGCTCCACCGCCCCGTCGGCGATGGCCCGGTCGGGAGAGCGCTCGCCGGCAGCGAAATAGACGACGGTGCCCGCGGCACACACGATGCCCCGGTCGGCGGCGATGACGCGGCCGCACTCGATGAGGCCGGAGTGCACCTGGTAGTCGTCGTCCGCGGCGAGCGTGCACGCGGCCCCCGTGACGCGGGCCATGCCCTCGGCGATGCGTTCGTGTACGCGCATGCCCGGCCGGTGGAGATACTCGCCTCCCGCCGGCATGCGCAGTCCATCGACGGCGGCGGGGGAACCGTCCACCACGACGAGCTGGCCCGGGTAGTCGGCGTAGTAGCGCGCCAGGCGGTGCACGAACGCGGGCCGGCCCCGGGTGAACACCACGATCGAAGGGGCATCTGCGCCGGGCACGCGGCGAGTCTATCCGGTGGGGGCCGCGCATCGCCGTTCGGCGCGGCCGTATCCTCCGGCGCGCGATGGGCACCATGAAGGCGGTCATCCTCGCCGGCGGACTCGGCACTCGCATCAGCGAGGAGACCGGCGCGCGCCCGAAGCCGATGATCGAGATCGGCGGCCGCCCGATCCTCTGGCACATCATGAAGCTCTACTCGGCGCACGGGGTCAACGACTTCGTGATCTGCTGCGGCTACCGGGGCTACGTGATCAAGGAGTACTTCGCCAACTACTTCCTCCACATGTCGGACGTGACCTTCGACATGACGACCAACTCGATGGAGGTCCACCAGCGCAAGTCGGAGCCGTGGCGCGTCACGCTGGTGGACACGGGCGAGGCGACCATGACCGGCGGCCGCCTGCGGCGGGTGGCGGAGCACGTCCGCGGCGAGGACGCGTTCTTCTTCACCTACGGCGACGGGCTGGCGGACGTGGACGTCCGCAGGCAGCTCGCCTTCCACCGGCAGCACGGGCGCCTGGCGACGATCCTGGCGGTCCAGCCGCCGGGCCGCTACGGGGCGCTGACCATGCAAGGTTCGCGCGTGGCCGGCTTCACGGAGAAGCCGCGCGGCGACGGCGGACTGATCAACGGCGGATTCTTCGTCCTGTCGCCGAAGTGCATCGACCTCATCGAGGGCGACCACGTCAGCTGGGAGGCCGCGCCGCTGACCAGGCTGGCGGCGGACGGGCAGCTCGAGGCGTTCGAGCACCACGGGTTCTGGCAGGCGATGGACACGCTCCGCGACAAGAACCACCTGGAGGAGCTCTGGGCCTCGGGACGCGCGCCGTGGAAGGCGTGGGCATGAACGCAGGGGCGTGGCGCGGCACCCGGGTCCTGGTGACCGGGCACACGGGCTTCAAGGGAGGGTGGCTTGCGCTGATGCTCGCCGAGCTGGGAGCCGAGGTGCACGGCTACGCGCTCGATGCCCCGACCCGGCCGTCGTTCTTCGCCGAATGCCGCGTGCAGCGCCTGCTGGCGTCGCACACGGTGGCCGACGTGCGCGACGGCGCCCGGCTGCGAACGGCGGTCGCGGCCGCCCGCCCGGAGGTCGTGTTCCACCTGGCCGCGCAGCCGCTCGTGCGGAGGTCGTACCGGGAGCCCGCGGAGACCTTCGCGGCGAACGTGATGGGCACCGTGAACCTGCTGCAGGCATGCGCGGAGGTCCCGGGCGTACGGGCCGTGGTGAACGTCACCAGCGACAAGTGCTACGAGAACCGCGAACGCGCGGAGCCGTACCGCGAGGACGAGGCGATGGGCGGCTTCGACCCGTACTCCGCGAGCAAGGGCTGCGCGGAACTCGCCACCGCCGCCTGGCGGCGGTCGTTCCTCGCGCCGAAGGGAGTGCAGGTCGCGTCGGCGCGGGCCGGCAACGTCATCGGCGGCGGCGACTGGGCGGAGGACCGGCTGGTCCCCGACTTCCTGCGCGCGATCGACGCCGGCAAGGAGCTGGTCCTGCGCGCCCCGGCCGCCACGCGTCCCTGGCAGCACGTGCTGGAGCCGCTCACGGGCTACCTGATGCTCGCCGAGGCGCTGCGCGGCGGCGACGGCGCACGCTTCGCCTGCGGATGGAACTTCGGACCCGCTGCCGGCGAGGAGCGCACCGTGCGCTGGGTCGCCGAGCAGCTCTGCCTGGGCCTCCCCGGCGCGCGGTGGAGCGTCGACCCGGCCGCCGCGGCGCAGCCGCACGAGGCGCACCTCCTGGCCCTCGACAGCGCGAAGGCGCGGCGCGAGCTCGGCTGGCTGCCGCGCTGGGATGCGCAGCAGGCCATCCGCCGCACGCTCGACTGGCAC
>JBILFU010000126.1:0-5914 GCA_044351405.1 Phycisphaerales bacterium | reverse complement strand
CTGCGGCCGCCGTGGCGGATGCGGACGACCGGAGCATGGCGCGCGTCCTTCGGCAGCTCGACCCTGCAGCGGTCGGCGATGCGGACGGTGTTCGCGAGCGCCTCGCGCTCGTCGTCGTCCTGCGAGAAGAGCTCGTGCATCTCCTCGGGGCTCTTGACGTAGAGCTCCTCGGGGTAGCGCAGGCGGTCGGGGACGTCCTTGGTCTTCCCCATCGAGATGCAGCAGAGCGTGTCGTGCGCGTCGTGGTCCTCCCTGCGGAGGAAGTGCGCGTCGTTGTCGCAGACGAGCGGCAGGCCGAGCTTGCGGGCGATCTTCTTGAGGAGCGGGTTGATGCGCTCCTGCTCCTCGACGTGCCGCTGCAGCTCGACGTAGAAGCGCGGCTCGCCGTCGGGTCCGGGCGCGAAGGTCTCGGCGTGCCAGCGGGCCTCCTCCAGCGCCGCCTCCCAGTGCCTCTGCTGGTTGGTGCGCACGAACTGCTCCAGGTGGAACGCGATCGACGACCCGAGGTGGCCGTTGATCGCGATCAGCCCCGCGTTGCGCTCGGCGAGCGTCGACTTGTCCATGCGCGGCTTGTAGTAGAAGCCGTTGATGAACGAGTCGCTCGAGAGCTTGAGCAGGTTGCGCCAGCCCTCCATGTCCTGCGCGAGCAGCACCAGGTGGAAGCCGCCGTCGGCGACGCCGGTGTGGGTGCGGTCGCGGCGGTCGCCCGGAGCGACGTACGCCTCGATGCCGAGGATCGGCTTGATGCCAGCCTCCCTCGCCGCCATGTAGAACTCGAGCGCACCGAAGAGGTTGCCGTGGTCGGTGACGGCGACCGAGTCCATGCCGAGCTCCTTGACCCGGTTCACGAGCTTCTTGATGCGGTTGCCGCCGTCGAGGAGCGAGTACTCGCTGTGGAGGTGGAGGTGCACGAAGCGCGGACGCGCCGCGCCGCCTGCCCCGGCCTCCGTGCCCGTGCTGGTCGCTGGTTCTGCCATGAACTTCCTGTCCGACGGCGCATCCTACGGACCGGGGGGATACGATCAATCCCCGCGATGGAAGACCGCGCGATCGTCGTGAAAAACATCGAGGTGATCGACGCCGTGCCGGGCGGCGGGCGCGGCCGGTCGGGCGGCGCTCCGGGCGGCCCGGATCCGCTCAGGACCCTCGGGCGCGTGGTGCGGCGGGTGCTGCTCGTCGCGGTGGCGCTGGCGCTCGCGGTGCCGGCGGTCGTGATCGGGGGCGCGTGCGTGGTGACGGCGCTGGTGGCCGCGCTCCTCCTCTGGGGGATCCGGCGGCTCCTCGGGGCCGGCGGCGGGCCGACCGTCACGCTGACGGGCGTGCGGCGCGTGCCTCCCGGTCCATCCGCTCCATGAGGCCGGCGCGCAGCGTGCGCGTCACCTCGCCGGGCTGCCCGCTCCCGATCGTGCGCTGCTCCACCTGCACGACGGGCAGCACGTGCCAGCTCGAGTTGGTCAGGAAGATCTCGTCGGCGTCGAGGATCGCGCCGATCTCGATGCGCTCGCGGCGCACCTCCACGCCGGACTCCTCGGCGATCGAGAGGACCGCCGCGCGCGTGATGCCGGGAAGGACCGGGCTGCGCACGCCGGCGCCCTTCTCCTCCTCGCCGCGCGCCACGGGCGTCACGAGCGCGCCGTGGCGCACGATGAACGCGTTGGAGACGCAGCCGCAGGCGAGCGCGCGCGTCACGTCGAACCAGAGGGCCTCCTGCATGCCGGCGGCGGCCGCGCGCTGCAGCGCATGGAGGCGCGGCCAGTACCAGAGCGTCTTGTGCCCGGCGAACGGGTCGGCCACGTTGAGCTGCGCGTCCGCGACGCGGACGCCGACGCCCTTCTCGAAGAGCGCGGGCGGGTAGGGCGTGGGCGGCTGCGCGTGGATGAGGACGGTCGGGTCGTGGCGGACGTCCTCGGCGGAGCGGGCGAGCATGTTCATGTCGCCGCCGGTGAGCGTGACGCGGACGCGCGCGTGCTGCAGGTCGTTCGCGGCGAGCGTCGCCTCGCAGGCGTCGACGAGCGCCTCCGGGCGAAGCGTGTCGGCGAGGCCGAGCTCCTTCGCGCTGCGGCGCATGCGCTCCATGTGCTCGAGCCCGCGGAAGACGCGGCCGTGGCGGGCGGACATCGTCTCGAAGAGCCCCACCCCGTGCTGGAAGCCGGCGTCGAACGCCGAGACGCGCGCCTCGTCCATGGGAACGAACCTGCCGTCGAGCCAAGCCTGCAGCATGACGGGAGGCTAGCGGGAGGCGGGTTCGGGACCGGGCGCCGCGGGGTCCGCCGGCGCGGTCCGGAACGCGACCATCGCGGGAGCGCCCGACGCACGGTCGGCCCAGCGGATGTCCGCCTCGGCGGCGCCGCCGCGGAACCCGATCCGCGCCCGGTGCGTGGCATCTCCGTCCCCCGTGCCGAACGGGCCGCCGCCGAGCGGATCGACCTCGACGCGCGGGTCGCCGGCCCTGCCCGGCGGCATGGCCCCGCGCACCCACGCCGCGAAGGCGGACGCGATCACCGGCTCCGTTCCGCCCATTGCCGGCGGCGCGTCGCGATCCTCCTGCGCGGCGCGCGCGGCCTCGCGGATCCACTCGGCGACCGTCCCGGCGTCGGCCGCGCGCCGATCACGGGCGTTGCGCCACAGGACCGCCGCCACCACGACGAGCAGCACGGTGAGCACGAGCCCGCGGGCGCGCACGCGGGGCCATCGGAGGGCGAACGCCATCCCCGCAGCCTAGGAGATGCGCGCGCCGGCCGGTTTCGCCTACGCTTCGGGACTCCGCATGCCCGTCGTCAGCGTCGCCAACGTCCGCCACGGCTTCGGCACGACCATCGTGCTCGAGGGCGCCACCGTGTCCATCGAGCCCGGCGAGAAGGTCGGCCTGGTCGGCCGCAACGGCGGCGGCAAGAGCACGCTGATGAAGCTGATCGCGGGCATCTGGCAGCCCGACTTCGGCTCGGTCTCCCTCGCCCGCGGGACACGGGTCGGCTACCTCTCGCAGGACCCGCGACTGGAGCCCACCGACACGCTCCGGCACGCCGCCGCGCGCGCCTTCGAGCGCCTGGACCAGCTCCACCGCGAGATGGAGCTGATCTACGAGGACATGGCGAAGCCCGACGCCGACATCGACGCGCTGATGAAGCGCCAGGTGAAGATCGAGGAGGAGATGGAGCGCTCGGGCGGCTACGCGATCGACCACCGCATCGACGAGACGCTGCACGGCCTCGGCTTCACCGACGAGCAGTTCGGCACCCTCGTCAGCAAGATGTCGGGCGGCCAGCGCGCGCGCGTCGGCCTGGCGAAGCTGCTCCTCGAGCAGCCGGACGTGCTGCTCCTCGACGAGCCGACCAACCACCTCGACATCGAGGGCCGCCGCTGGCTCGAGCGGTTCCTGGGCGAGGAGTACCCGGGCGCCGTGCTCCTCGTGAGCCACGACCGCCGACTGCTCGACAACGTCGTGCACCGGATCATCGAGGTCGACATGGGCAGGATCCGGGAGTACCCGGGCAACTACCACGACTTCATCGAGCTCCGCCGCGAGCGCATGCTGACGAGCCAGCGCAACCACGAGAAGCAGCTCGACAAGATCCGCGCGGAGGAGCAGTACATCATGCGCTACAAGGCGGGCCAGCGCGCCAAGCAGGCCCGCGGCCGCGCCACGCGACTGGAGCGCTTCAAGCAGGACGAGCTGGTCGACCGCCCGATGGAGCTCGAGGTCATGCAGCTCGAGCTCCCGAAGGCGCCGCGCGTGGGCGACCACGTGCTGCGCTGCGAGGGGCTCTCGAAGCGCTACGGCGAGAAGGTCCTCTTCCACGACCTCGAGCTCGCCGTGAAGCCGATGGACCGCATCGGCATCGTCGGCCCGAACGGCGCGGGCAAGACCACGCTCGTGCGCGCGCTGCTCGGTGACCTCGCGCCGGATGCTGGCGAGCTGAAGGTGAGCCCGCAGATGAAGGTCGGGTACTTCCGCCAGACGCAGGAGCACATCGACCCGATGCTCACCGTCTGGCAGTACCTGCAGCGCGTGATCGCCTCGAACGAGGGCGCGCTGCGCGCGAGCGAGCAGCAGGCGCGCAACCTCGCGGGCGCGTTCCTCTTCTCCGGCGAGGAGCAGGAGAAGTGCGTCGGCAACCTCTCGGGCGGCGAGCGCGGCCGCATGGTGATCGCCGGGCTCGTCAGCGCGGCGAACAACCTGATCATCCTCGACGAGCCGACGAACCACCTGGACATCCCGAGCGCCGAGCGCCTGGAGACCGCGCTCTCCACCGCGCCCGAGGAGGGCGGCTACGACGGCGCGCTGATACTGATCAGCCACGACCGCGCGCTGCTCGCCTCGTGCTGCGACCGGCTCGTCATCCTGGACGGCAACGGCGGCGCGCGCCTCTTCGACGGCAACTGGGACGAGTGGGAGGAGAAGGAGGCCGAGGAGCGGTCGCAGCGCGACTCCGCCGCCAAGGCCGCGAGCGACCGCGCGAAGGCCAAGGCGGAGGCGGCGAAGCCCGCCGCCGCGCCGAGGCAGAGGCCGAAGGCCGCTTCCGCCGGCGACCGGAAGCTCGCCGGCATGGACACCGACCGCATCGAGCGACGCATCACCGAGATCGAGACGCGCGTCCGCGCCATCGACGACTCGATGATGGACCCGAAGGTCTACTCCGACTCGCAGAAGTCCCGCCAGCTCACCCAGGAACGCGAACGGCTCCAGCAGGAGCTGGAGCCGCTCGAGTTCGAGTGGGCGCGTCGCGCGGAGTGAGCAGCGTCGTCAGGACTTCATCACGACGGTGCCGTTGCGGTCGACCACCTCGAAGCGACCGGCGCCTGCGCGCGCCAGGCTGACCTCGCCCATCGGGAATTCCGCGACCCAGCTCGACCGCAGCGCGCGGAACGAGTACAGCTCGGTGACGGCGCCGGAATCCTCGACCAGCCGGACCGTGTAGTCCTGCGCGGGCTTCAGGCCCAGGAGCACCAGGGTGCACGTCCCGTCCGCGGCGACCGCGACGACCGCGCCGCCCTCGGCGCCGGAGATCCCGCGGCGGAGCGCCGCGGACTCGATCCGCCGCGCGGCGCCGGGGTTGCCGAGCTCCTCGAGGAGCGCCTGCGGGGACGCGGCCCCGAGCGCGTAGGCCGTGACCGTGGCCGCGAACGACTTGGTCGATGCCTGGAACACGAGCGCCACCGTCAGGGCCGCCGACAGCGCGATGGCCGCGGCGCGCCAGTAGTAGCTGCTGCGCGAGGAGCGCTCGAAGTCCTTGCGGACGGTGGCGAGCTCGACCGCCTGCTCGATGAACTCGCGCTGGTCGACCGGGCCGCCGCGCGCGGCGCGCGCCGACGTGCGCCCGATGTGCGCGATGGGCGCGAACCGGCTCTCCTGGCGCTCGACATCGGTCATGACGCGGGCGAGCGTGCGCGCCTTCAGGTCGGCCGGCGGGTCCTCGGCGGCGGCGAGGAACGCGGCGTCCGTGGCGGCGGAAGCCTGGAGTTCGCGGAGCTCCGACTGCAGCGCGGGCGATGCCTCGCGGAAGGCCCGGTCGAACTCACCGGCATCGACCTCGTCGAGCATCCCGAGCGCATCCAGCACCGCCAGCGAACGCAGGTCCGCCGACCGGGCGCTGTCGCCGGTCCGCTCCGAGCCGTCCTGTCCACCGATCGAACTCATCGAAATCCTCACTTCCTTGGCGCTATCCGCAGCGGCGGGACGCCGGGGTGCATGTTCATGCTGAAGAATCTGTATCTGCCGCCTTGTTATCGGAAGTCATTCGGTCCCGCAACCGGGCCAAGCCGCGGCTGAGCGCACTCTTCACCGTGCCGAGCGGCGCGCCCAGCTGCTCGCTGACCTCGCGCAGCGTGAAGCCCTGCAGATACGTGCGCTCGATCACCACGCGCTGCAGTTCCGGAAGCTCCGCGACGCGCCGCCGGAGCACCTCCAGGTCGT
>JBILFU010000125.1:0-5983 GCA_044351405.1 Phycisphaerales bacterium | reverse complement strand
CCGGCCGCCAGCGGACTCCGTCGTTGCTCAGGAAATGCACGCCCGTGATCTGCCCGCGCAGCGCCATGGTGCGGAGGCGGTCCGCCTCGAACGGTCCGGTGACCCGGCCGGCGTAGCGCACGAACCAGCGCTCGCTGCGTCCGTCGGTCACCGTTCGACCGCCCTGCGCAGGAACAGCATGGAGCCCGAGGGAAGCGCCGCGGTCGTGCCGCCGCCCGATGCGTCGATCGACCCGTCGGGGCGGCAGGTGCCGGCAAGCACGGGCAACGACGCGGAGGACGCGCCGGGCTCGAGCGCCCAGACCTGCTCCTGCGCGGGCAGCTTGCCGGGAAGCGACGCCACGCGGTCGGCGTCCCCGGAGCGGAGCAGCACTCCCGCGGGCAGGAAGCGGAACTCGAGCGGGGCGGCGGCCGCCGTGATCGCGCCGGCCAGCTCCGCGCGCCATGCAGCCACGTCCACGACGTCCGAAGGAACCGCGGGCTCGGACCATCGGCCGTCCGGCCCGGTGAGCGCCGACCACGATCCGTCGGGCCGACGGCGGGTGCCGATGCGGGCAGCCGCCTCGGCGCAGCGATGCGCGAGCGGCTCCGGCGCCTCCGCCGACAGGGCCCGGAGGATCACGAGCGCCAGGTCGCCGCGGGACTCCTCGGCCGCCCCCGAATCGCGGACGATCGCATCGAGCGCGGACAGGGCGTCGCCCGCGTCGGACCGGGCGTGCACCGATTCCGCGATGCCGCGCAACCGCCCGGCGAGCCGGCGGTCGCCCGACTCCTCGTACTTGACCGGATGGTCGACGAGCCGGATCCCGCCGTCCATCGTCCGGACGGCCACCTGCCGGCGCCCGCCGGGCCGCTCCACCGGAGCCAGCGAGGCGGGATTGATCGCGGTGCGAAGCCGCTCCTCGGTGCCGTCCGCGGCCGTGGTCCGGACGACGTACGTCTGGAACCTCCCTCGCGAGGAGTCGTCGCCGATGGCGGCGAGCAGCTTCCTCCGCCAGTCGGGCAACGGCCGCAGCAGCTCGCCCAGCGAGTCCGCCCCACGGGACAGCGGGCTCGCGGGGTGCGCCGCGCGGAACTCCGCCAGCGAGGCGCCGATCGAATCGAGATCGGCCTGCGCAAGGCCGAGCGTCGGGGACGCGGCCAGCCCACGCCACGCCAGGAGCGCAGCCCACCGGTCGCTGCCCGCGGCCGCCGCGCGGAAATCCGCCGACTGCGGCGCGGCGGGATGGTCGTCGGCGAAGCGCAGCAATTCCTCGGCCAGGCGCGCCGGGTCGTCCGAGGCAAGGCCGATCCGGTCGAGCTGCGCCGCCCGCCCCATGTCCGCACGGGCCGACCGCAGCTGCGCATCCAGGCTGTCGAGGGCGAGCGCGCAGGTCCCCAGCAGGTCGCCGGCGCCGGAGATGCCCGGGCCGGACTCCGCCTCCTTCCGGAGCGCGTCGAGCGAACGGCGGAACGCGGCAGCCGCCGAGACCGAGTCGGCGTTGCCGTCGGTCGGCGCGGCGGAGATCTCCCGGGCCAGCGCCTCCGCCCGGGCAAGGAAGTCGGTCCTGCGCCGCTCGGATGCCTCGCGGTAGGCACGAAGCCACCCGTCGACCATGCCGCGCTCGCCCGGGCCGCGCGCCAGCCGCATCGCCCGATCCGCGCTCGATCGGCCGGTCGCGAGCGCCGGATCGCCGGCCTCCTCCATTGCACGATCGAAGTCGCGCTTTCGCCCGGCGACCTTGGCCGTCACGGACCTCGACGCCTCGGCAACCGCGGGATCCGACGCACAGGGTGCCCCACGAAGCGCCTCGCCGAGCCGCCGTTCCGCGGCATCGAGATCCCCGGAATCGGCCAGCGCGACGATCTCCGCGGCGACCCGTGCGCAGGAGGCGGCCTGCAGCTGCCGATCGCGCTCGGCCTGTATGCCGCTGACCACGCGAACCGCGAACCACGCGGACGCGCCGATCACCGCCGCGACGGCCGCCACCCTCGCGGCACGGCCGATCCGCGACTTGCGCTCCGCCTCGTCGATGCGCGCCTCGGCGGCCGAGCGGAGGTCCTCGGGCACGCCGTCGATCCCCTGCTCGGCGGCACGGAGCGCCGCACGCACCGCGTCGGGATCCGGCTGCCCCGCCGAGAGCGCACGGTCGAGGTCCGCCACGCGCTCGGCCGACGCGCGCCGCGCCTGCGCATGCCAGCGCTGCTCCTCGAGCCAGGCGTCGGCCGCCGCCGCGCGCGAGCCCATGTCCGGCGGGATCGTGCCGCCGCAGCCCTCCACGAACGCGACCAGCCGCGACCAGTCCTCCATCGCCGCGCCGAGCCCGGGCTCGTTCGCGGCGGCCCACTCGGCCTCGATCCGCGCCAGCAGGGCAGATGCATCGACGGTGGCGCGCTCGGCCTGCGCCGCCTCCACCCTGCGCCTGCTGCGCTCCGCGAGGCGCGACACGAGCGGGTGGTGCCAGTTGCCGTCCTCCAGCCGCGCCAGGCTCTCGGCGGCATGGTCGACGTTGCCGACGATCAGGTCCTGGTCGATGCGTGCATTGAGCTCGTCGGCCGCCACCAGCTCGAGCTCGTCGCGGTCCTGTCGCCACGCGGGGTTCTCGGGATCGAGCCGGACCAGGCGCCGCAGCACCTCCAGACGCTGCCACGCCGGCGCATCGGCGAGGACCAGCCGCCGCATCAGCGCAAGCTTGCCCAAGAGCGGCGTGGTGACGGCAATCGCCTCGTCGATCTCGTCGATCAGCGGCTGGCTGACCCGCTCGGGAACGGGGAGCTGGTTGTGCGCGCAGAAGTCCGACCAGCGGCGCATCTCGGGCGCGAGCAGCGCCGCCGCGACCTCGTGGACGGCGGGATCCGCCTCCGCCTCGGCGAGCGCCTCGAGCCGCAGTCCCGCGCGCGCGTAGCGAACGGCACGGGCGATGCGGCGCGAGAGCGAGGTCGACTCGTCCGCGATCCGGCGCGCGACCTCCTCGATCCGCGCCTGATCGCGGACGGTGCCTGCCAGGATGGCGCGCACGTCGGCGACGAAGTCGGGAGCGCCCCGCATCACGGACGGCCCTCCGGCGTGACCACGTCCGCACGGACGAGCTCGCTGCCGTCCGCGGCAAGCAGCACCACGCACCATCCGTCCGGAGCCGGGCCTCCGGCGCGGACGGCGGCGGCCGCTCCGCCGGTCGCGGCGTCGAGCTCCGCATCCGTCGCGCGTCGTGCAAGCAGGGTCACGCGATCCGGCGACTCGCGGCGCAGTTCGAGCATCGCGCCCGGCACTGCCCGCACGGCCGGCATGACGACGGCTTCCGTCGGCAAGGCGAAGCCCTCCGCGAGGGGCGCACCGTCGACCCCCAGCAGCCGGACGGCCAGGGCTCCCTCCGGCACGCCGACCGTCAGGGGCCGACCGAGCACCAGCGAGCAATGCTCCACGGGGGCCCGCGACGCGCCGCGGACGGTCGCCGGCGTCGTGGCTCCGGCGTGACCGCGGAACAGGATGAACATCCCCGTCACGACCACCGCCATCACGCCCAGCGCCACCAGCGCCAGGGTGCGCGGCCCCATCCGGGCCGGGAGTCCGTCCGACGCTGCCGCTCCCTGCGCGTGGAGCGCCTCTCGCAGACCTTCGGCGTCGCCGGCAGCCGCGCGCGCCTCGCCCCCGGCCGCGGCGGATTGCCCCGGCGCGGACGGCGCGCCGGGACCGACGTCGGCGCACAGGCCGACCTCCTCGGCCTCGTGCACGCCGGAGCGTGCCATCCGCACGAACCGCGAGTCGCGCGGCGGCGGAAGTGCCTGCGTGCAGTCCACCACGAGCCCGCCTGCCTGGCGCGCGGCGGCCGCCGCCGGCGTGCCATCGACGCAGAACCGCAGACAGCACGGCGCACCGGCGACCGACTGCATGAAGTAGGTGGTGAAGGTCATGCGCCAGCGGGCCCAGGGCGGCAGCAGCGCGATCACCTCGTCCACCAGGGGGAGCGCATCGACCGACTCGGGCAGCACCACGTGGATCGGCCGCTGCTGTTCCCGCAGGAACGCGCTCGCCACGACCCCCGCCCAGCCGGCGTCACCCGCGGCTGCCGCCCACGCGGATGCGGGCCTCGGGCCGGGAGCGGCGCCCGGCGGCACCTCCGGCCGGCGATCGATGAAGGACGGCTCGCCCCGCCACTCCGTGCGCAGGAGCCCGGGCTGCGCCAGCGTCCACGCCGGCCCGGCGGCGGGCAGCTCCTGCTCCCCGAGCACCAGGAAGGAAGCCAGCTTGTTCGATCGCCCGGTGTGGTCGGGCGGCGCCGGCGCGACGCGCGCCAGGACGTAGAGCGGCTGGCCGGCGGACTCGAGCCGGAGGAAGGCCAGCGACACCGGTCCCCTCCCGGAGGGGCCGGGACGGTAGCCGGCCAGCGCCTCGAGCCTGGGCACGAGGGACGGCGGCAGGTCGCGCGTCGCGGCCACGGTGCAGAATCCGCTGCTGCCGGGGCGGAGGCCGTGCGTCGCGGACGTGTGGACGAGTTCGAGCGCCATGGATCGACCGGACCTCAGTCCGCCTCCTCGCCGCCGGGCGCGCGATCGGCGTCCGAGGGCGCAGAACGGTCGCTCGCCACCAGCTTGGTCGACCAGCGCGCGATGGTGTAGACGAACGGCACGGTGACCCAGCGCGGCACGATGTCCGACACCCGCACGCGCAGGAGACCCGTCGCCGGGTCACGCTGCGGCGAGCTGCCCAGCGCGCTGACGGGGACGTAGACCACCCGCTCGAACGCGTCCTCGGCCGCGGCGACCAGTTCCGGGGCGAGCTCGAGCAGCAGCGCACGGACGCGCGCGCTGACGGCATCCACCCGCTGGATGGAGAGCCCCCCGAGACCGGGGCGCGCCGCGAAGTACGGCGGCGTGCGGACATCGAGCTGCGCGCCCGCACCGTCGCGGAGCAGGGAATCCCACACGTCGCTCTTGGAGAGGACGAGGAAGAGCGGCTTGGGAATGCGCTCCTGCGCGCCGAGCCCGCCGTGGAGGCGGATGCGCCGGGCCATCTCCACGAGCAGGTGGTCCTGCCGCGCGGCCCGCGAGTCGGGCGCCAGCTGCGGGTCCCGCGCCGTGCCGGAAGGCGCGAGGCGCTGCCGGAAGCGGATGTCCTGCGTGGGATCGAAGAGGAACATCAGCACCTGGGCCCGCGCCAGGTGCTGCGTGCCCGGCTGTCGGCTGGTGTCGGCTCCCGGGAAGAAGTGCTCGCCGGCGTTGTCGTAGAGCGTGAAGACCTTCGAGACGTGGTCGGGCGCGTGGCCGTTGACGTGCGTGCGGGCCGGTCGCGCCGTGAACATGTGCGGGCGCGCGAAGAGGGTCGCCACGCCGGGCTCGAGCTGGACGGAGCTGTAGTGCACGCCGGAGAGCTCGGTCTTCTCGAGCGCCACCATCGCGCCGGTGTCCTGGTTCAGGAAGAGGCGCTCCTCGTTCGCGACGAGCTCCGCGTTCGTCTCGGGATCGGTGTCGGTGAAGGAGACGTGGAAGTGCCTGGCGAGGTCCTGCCGCAGTTGCCAGGCGGCGCTCGCCAGGAAGCAGCTCTTGCCGCTCGACGGGCTGCCCGCCAGGCTCATGATCACCATGGGTCGCTCGAGGAGGAGGCGCGGCACCTCCAGGTGGCAGCGCGGGCACGCCAGCCGCCGGGTCCGGGCGCCGGACGGATCGAGCGCCTCCCCGAAAGGCGTGAATCGCGACGGCAGGAACCGGACCGGGTCGTCGTCGCGGAGCATCGGGTCGTGCCCCAGCTCGGGATCGGCGGCGATCCAGAGCATGTCCTCCGGTCGGCAGCGGTGCCAGCAGTGCGGGCAGAGGCAGGATGGCTTGAGCTTCCGCGGCACCGCGAGGTGAGGGTACTTGGCCCGGGCCTGCGGCAGGGCGTCGCGGAGCGCGGCTACGCTCCCGTCGGATGCAACCGGGTCCGATGCGATCACCCCGTGCGGAGGGCCCGAGGGATGCCGCAGCGGTCGCGTCGGCGGGCCGCTGCACCGTCGTGCAACGTCGGGTTG
>JBILFU010000007.1:0-19015 GCA_044351405.1 Phycisphaerales bacterium | reverse complement strand
CGAGCACGGCTCGCGCTTCGCGTTCACCGTGAACGCGAAGCGCGAGCCGTGCTCGTCGGGCGAGGTGTCGAGCGCGCAGCTGCGGAGCCCGATACGGCGGACGATCCGCTGCCTGGCGCCTGCGGCACCGAGCGGCGCGCCGCCGGCGTCCACCAGTTCCGCGTGCACCGCGTGCAGCGGCTGCCCGCCGAAACCGCGCGGCCACCAGCGCTCCGGGCGTTCCACCTCGAACGCCGCGACCGCGCGGCCTGACGCATCCACCGCGGCCGTCTCCACCAGCTTGCCCGGCCGGCGCACGTCCTTCCCGCGCTTGCCGCGCGCACCGCCCTCGTCTGCGTTCGCCTCGCGCGGCGGCATGCGTAGCTCGCAGCGAAGCTGCAGCGGTGCGTGAGTAACCGCGCCGCCGGCCGCCCCGCGCGCCCCGCCCTCCGCCAGCTCCACCCGCACGTGCACCTCGACGCGAGCGCGCACCGCGTCGCATTCCGTCACGAGCGGCCGCACCTCGGCGATCCGCGCGACGCTCCAGCACTCGAGCCGCACCTCGCCCGGGATGCCGGAGGTCGGAACGCGCGGTCCCCAGTCCCAGCCGAAGTTGCAGGCGCTCTTGCGCACGAACGGGTACGGCGTCCAGTCGCCGTTGACGGGCCGCGTCCCGAGCCGCGCCTCCTGGGCCCGCACGAACGGCACCGGCGCGCGCACGCGCACCCGAAGCTCGTTCGCGCCGGCGCGCAGCGCGCCGCGCGCGTCGAAGCGCTGCTGCACGAACTGGCTCGCCGCCTCGCCGACGCGCGTGCGGTTCACCCACACCTCGGCCACGGTGTCGATCGAGTCGAAGACCAGGTCGGCGCGGTGCTCGTCGAGCGCATCCGCGCCCGCCTCGATGCTCCCCGTCCATTCCCAGTCCGCGTGGCCGACCCATTCCTGCCGCGCCTCGCCGTCGCCCTGGTCGACCGGCGGGATCGCGCCCGCGCGGATGAGGTCAAGGTGCACGCACCCCGGCACCTCCGCCGCGAACGACGCGCCCACGATGCCAGCCGGCGCGTCCGCATGCGCGCACCCCGTGCACGCCACGCGCCACGCATCGGCCCGCGGGCGAAGGACGATCACGCGTCCACCCCGTCGCGCACCGAGCCGTCGTCGGCCGCGTCCGGCCGGAAGTCGCGCAGGTCGCGCCGCAGCCGCAGGTAGTCGCGGATCCCGCCCGCCGTGAACCACACCATGACCACCGTGCTCGCGGCCAGGATGAACCACGACCACGCGCGCCACCACGCCGACCACTCGAGGTCCGTGACCGGGTTCCCCTGCGCGCGCCGCCACAGGAGCCACGGCGTCCCGACCAGGAAGAGCAGCGTGAACGCGAGCGGCCACGCCAGCGTGATCCACGCGACGAAGCGGTCCCAGCCCCGGTACTGGCGGTCAAAGCCGATTCTCTGCCAGAAGCTCGCCGGGGCCTCGTCCAGCGCCGCATCGCCCTCGACGCGCCACGCGCCGCGGTGCAGCATGCGGTCGAGGTCGAACCGCCGCACGCCGCCGGCAAGGCTTGCCGCCACGTAGGCGGTGCAGCTCGCCATCATCGCGACGAAGCTCAGCTCCATGCCGGTCACGTTGGCGCGCACCCAGCCGAAGGCGTGCGCGACCGCCGCGGGCACCGGCGGCTCGGGCGACCCGAGCGCCTCCACCCACGCGGTCGGCGCGTTCAGCACCACGAGCCCGGGCACGGCGATCCCGATACCGGCGAGCATCGCCGCCCACGCGCCGCCCGCGGTCCCCCACCGCGTGTACAGCCCGCCGATGATCGCCGCGCCGCCGCCCGCCACGAAGATGCTCCCCGTGAGCGCGCCGTACATCGCGACGTACTCGCCCGGCTGCCAGCGCAGGCTGAAGAGGAACGCGAACGCGGCCACCGCGAGCACGGCGCCCTTCAGGAGGAGGAGCTGCACGCGCGGCGACATCGGCCGCTTCCGGAAGGGCAGCACCACGTCCTGCACGAAGATGCTCGCCCACGAGTGGAGGTACGCCTCGTCGGTGCTGATCGCGGCGCCGAGCATCGCCGCCACCACGAGCCCGAGCATGCCCGTCGGCAGCATCACCCCGAGCGCGAGCGGCACCCGCATCTCCGCCTGCAGCGCCTCGGTCGGCTGCGCGGCGATCATCTGCTGCAGCCCGGCCGACGCCTCCGCGTGCTCCGGATGCGTCAGGAACGCGCGCACGGCGAGCGGCAGCAGCACGGTCACCAGCATCAGCGTGCGGTAGCGCCAGCCGTTGAGGAGCTGGCCCATGCGCGCCTCGTGCGCGTCGCGCGCGGCGCTGTTGTAGCCCTGGTCGCCCTGCCATGCGCGGCACGCGTAGAAGAGCGTGAACGCGCTGATCAGCCAGTACACGACGCCGAAGTTCCTCTCCGCGTCGAGCCCCAGCGGATTCAGCATGCTCGTGCCCGCGGGCAGCATGAGCATGGTCTCCTCGAGCTGGAGCCACGGGAACCGCAGCAGCACCCACCAGCACACCGTGACGAACGTGCAGAAGCAGAACACCCCCTGGAAGAAGTCGGTCACGAGCACCGCGAGCATCCCGCCCGCGAACACCATGAAGACCGCGAACGCGAGGAGCGCGGCCATCACCGCGGGGAACGTCGGCACCGCGGCGCCCAGCAGGTCGAACCGCTCCGGCAGGCCGAGCATGGCCACGAAGAACCGCGCGGTCACGCCCGGGAAGATCGCGTAGTTCAGGATTCCGGAGACGAACGCAACCAGGCCGCCGAAGACCCGGAAGCGCTTGGAGTAGCGCATCTCGAAGAACTGCGCCAGCGTCATCGCGCGCGTCTCGCGGAACCGGTAGATCACCCATCCGGTGGCGGCCAGCACGATCAGCGCCGGACCCTCGAGGTAGCCCCACCAGTACTGCGTGAAGCCGACGTCGTAGCCGAGCTGGAAGTACCAGACCAGCGTGATGACGCCCACCTGCGCCATGTTGTAGGAGACGGTGAGGAGGTAGCGCCCGGCCAGGCGGTTCGCGCTGAGGAAGCCGCTGACGCTGCCCGCGTACCTGCGCATGCTCCAGGCGGACATCGCGAGCGCGCAGAGGAATCCCGCGACGATCGCCCAGTCGATTGCCTTCATCTCAGGCGCCCGCCCCCGCGAGCGCGGCGCGCAGGGTGACGATGCGGAACGGGCGCACCGCGAAGGTCGTGGTGCCCGCGGCCGCGTCGTGGGCGAAGTCCTCGAGTTCGGCGGGCCGCTCGAAGAGGTCGGTCGGGACCACCTCGGCCACCGGGAAGCCCCAGCGCACCGTGACCGCGCCCGCGCCCCCGCGCACCTCGACGAGACGCAGCGCGACGCCGCCCGGCTCCTCGCCCGGCTTGAGCGCCGCGACCTCGACGTGCGCCGCGCCGGCCACGCGCACGTCGACCGCCTGCCAGCCGTCGGCGATCGCGCCGCGGGCGGTCCCGCCGGCCGCGACCGCGCCGCCGCGCGCGACCGCGCCGAGGAGCGGGTTCGCGAGCTGCTCCGCGTGCGCGTCGACGCCGGCCGCGCGCCAGCAGCCGTGGTGCACCACCAGCGAGTACGTGAAGCGGTGGTGGCCGCGGTCGGCGGTCGGGTCGGGGAAGTTCGGCGCCTTCAGGAGGCTGAGCCCGAGCGTGCCGTGCCGCGCGCTGCGCCCGTACTTTCCGTCGTCGAGCACCGCGATGCCGAGGCCCGGCTCGGCGATGTCCATCCAGCGGTGGCCGGGCACCTCGAACT
Organism: Phycisphaerales bacterium; assembly: GCA_044351405.1. Taxonomy (GTDB): domain Bacteria; phylum Planctomycetota; class Phycisphaerae; order Phycisphaerales; family SM1A02; genus UBA966. The sequence goes on along the minus strand of JBILFU010000007.1, from coordinate 15,278 downwards.
GCGCGCGCTCCCAGCCGGTGTTGTCGTGCGTGGCGCGCTCGACGTGCCCGAACTGCGTGCCGAATGTCGCGCGGCGCGCGCGCACGCCGCACGGGAACAGCGCGCGCAGGAGCCGCTGCTCCTCCTGCCACTCCACGTCGGTCACCACGTCGAGCCGCGGCGAGCCGGCGGTGAGTCGGTATCGCTGCACGATCCTGCTCGCGCGCCCGATCGGCCGCTCCACCGTGATCTCCGACTGCAAGGGCGAGCGCTTCGTGACCGACACGCGCTCCGCCGCGCCGAGGATGCGCGTCGCCAGCTCCTGGTAGTCGCGGTCGGTGTCCCACGCCTCCCAGCGGCGCGGGCGGTCCTCGTAGAGGACGAGCTGGTTCATCGGGAGCGGCGCGCCGTCCTCGCCCGGCGCGTTCGCGAGCCGGCCGTCGTCGGCGCGGCGCAGCTCGGACACGCGGCCGGAATCGTCGATCGTCGCCCGCAGGAATCCGTTCGCGAGCGTCCGTTCGCCCTCGACGCGCACGGCGTCCGCGGCGTCTGGCTGCGGCGCGCGCCGCGGGTCGACGACGCGCACGCCCATCGGCGGCACGCGCACCGCGAGCACCTCGCCTTCCTCGGTGGCGAGCGTCCCGGTCTGCGGCGCGGACGACGGGTTCATGACGACGAGCGAGCCCTCGGGCGCGGCCGCGTTCGCGGCGAGCCACGACATCCCCTGCTGGATCGCGCGCATCGCCGTGCGCCGGGCGTCCGTCATCTGCGTCCGCGCGTCGTCGTACACCTCGCGGATCGAGCTCCCGGGCAGGATGTCGTGGAACTGGTTGAGGAGGACGAGCTTCCACGCGCCGTCGAGCGCCTCGCGCGCGGTGTCGGCCGCGCCCGGCTCGCCGCCGGCCCCGGCACGCGCGCACGCGAGCGCCTCCGCCAGCCGCAGCTCGCACTCGGCGCGGCGGTTCGCCTCCTTGATCCACGCCTGGCTCGTGTACGTGCCGCGGTGGAGCTCCAGGTAGAGCTCGCCGTCCCAGACCCGCACGCCCTGGCCCGCGCGCCGCAGCGCGCGCTCGGCGTCGTGCAGGTCCTGGCAGAAGTCGCGCACCGGCCGCTGCTCGACGCGCGGCAGACCCTCGCAGCGCGCGCCGATGTTCGCGCGCTCGATCTGCTCGGCGGTCGGCCCGCCGCCGCCATCGCCGAAGCCGTAGGGCTGCAGGTAGAGCGGGATCCGCGCGCCGTCGAGCTCGACCAATGTCCGCACGCCGTGCAGGAACTCCCTCGGCTCGATCGCGCTGTTGTAGTTGTGGCCGGGCGTCAGGTGCGTGAGGATCTCGGTGCCGTCGAGCCCGCGCCACCGGAACGTGACGTTCGGGAAGCGGTTCGACTCGCACCAGCTCATCTTGTTGGTGATGAAGGTGTCGATCCCTGCCTGCGCCATGATCTGCGGCAGGCACGCGGGGAACCCGAAGGTGTCCGGCAGGTACAGGAACCGCTGCGGCGCCGCGGCACCGAAGCGCGACCGCCACCATGCGCAGCCGTGCAGGATCTGGCGGATGAGGCTCTCGCCGGACGGGCAGGTGGCGTCGGGCTCGATCCACATGGCGCCCGCGGCCTCCCAGCGCCCCTCGCGCACGCGCTCGGCGATCTGCGCGAAGAGCCCGGGCGAGGACTCCTCGATCCACGCGTAGTGCTGCGCCTGGCTGCACAGGAAGTGAAAGTGCGGGTTGCGCTCCTGGAGCCGCAGCACGTTCGCGAAGGTCCGCAGGCACTTGCGCCTGGTCTCGGCGATCGGCCAGAGCCACGCGGTGTCGATGTGCGCGTGGCCGACCGCGTCGCAGGTGACGGGCCCGGACGGCCCGCGGCCCATCAGGAGCGCCGCGAGCTCCGGGAACGCCGCCGTGCACGCCGCGTGCATCGCGGCAGGCGTGCCCTTCACGGGGACGCGCTGCATGAGGGCGCGCAGCCCGCGATCGAGCTCGTGCGCCCGCGGATCGGCCTCCGGGAGCGCCGCGAGCAGCTTGCGCGCGGTGTCGAACCCCTGTGCGAAGCGCCAGACCGCGTCGTCCACGGTGACGAGCTCCGCGCACTCGAGCCGCCCGGGGTTCGCCTCGCGCCAGCGCGCGTGGTGCTCCTCGGACTCCCACCAGAAGGTGCTCACGCCGAGCGGCAGGTTGCAGGCCGCCTCGATCAGGAGGTCGAGCGCCACCTCGCCCTCGGCCGGTGAGGGCGCGCGCTCCCACAGGAACGCCAGGTTCCGGTACGGGTCGAACCCCTGGAACGGCACGTCGTCGCGCCAGAGGAGCGCCTCGGTGCCGGAGGAGAACCGCAGCGCGACGCGCTTGCCGGCCATCGCCGCGGGCATCGTGCCGCGCAGGCGGAACCACGCGGTGCTCCACGCCGGTCCCCAGCGCCAGCCGAGCTCGACCGGCTCGAACGCCTGCCCGAACGCATGCCCCGGCGTCACCCGCTCGGGCGTCTGCCACGCGGAGACCGCGAGCGCGTGCCGCTCCGCGAACGCGGCCGGCAGCAGCACCTCCGAGACGAACGACTCGAAGCGGATCGCGGCGTACTGCAGGTCTGGGAGCACGCGGCGGAGTGTACGGAGCGCCCCGAAGCGCTACGGGCTCACTTGGGCGCGCCCGCGCCCTCCGCCGCCGGCGCCTCCTCCGGCTCGGGCTTCGGCGGCGCCTGCCGCAGCATCGACTTCCGCTGCGGCGGCTGCTTCTTGGCGGTGCGCTTCGCCTCGGCCATGGCGTCGGCGATCCGCTTCTCCTCGGCGGCCTTCTCCTCCGCGGCCTTCCTCTCGGCGGCCAGGCGGATCTCCTCCTTGTTGAGCTCCTTGTGCAGCTCGTCGCCGATGCGCTGGTGCATGCCGACGATGGGGAGCGTCTGCGACGCGAACGCGCGCACCGCGTCGTCCTTGCAGTTGTCGTACTGCCAGCGGTACGCGACGAGCGCCTGCTGCTGCGACTCGGCCATGTACTCCACCCAGGCCTTGTCGAGCGCCAGGCCCGCCAGGTCGCGGAAGCGCGCGGCCGTCGCCTCCGCGTCCGGCGCGGGCGCCGGCTGCGCGTCGATGGCGGCGCCCTGCGCCTTGGCCACCTTGCGCACGATCACGTCCATGGCGGCGTGGTTGGCGACGATCCTGCGCGCGTAGTCCTTGGCCTTCGGGTTCTCCCCGGCGGCGACGACGCGCGCCGCGACCTGCCCCTGCAGCGCGCACTGCGCGTCGGCCCATCGCAGGAACTCGGCCGGCTCCATCCTCGGCTCGGGCGGCGGCGGCGGCGGGGCGGGCGGCGCCTCGGGTGCCGCCGCGGCCTGCGCCGGCCTGGGCGCGTCGGGCGCGGGGGCTTCCTTGCCGGCCGATGCGCAACCGGCGGCGATGGCGACGACGGCGGAGGCGGCGACGAAAAGCGGGTGGCTGGTCTTCATGCGGTGTCCGTCAGAAGGCGATCTGGTAGGTGAGCGCGAACGAGAAGCTGACGCCCTGCGTGTACTGCGAGTTCAGGCCCGTGAACCCGTCTGGCGTCTGGTACTGCGTCTGGATCAGCGGGTTGGTCAGGTTCTTCGCGTTGAACGTGAAGAAGAGGTCCTTGAGGAGCTCCTGCGAGGCCGTGAAGTTCAGCGTGCCGTAGCCGAGCTGGTAGATGGCAGGCGTGAAGAGCGTGTCGTTCGGGTTCGCGGCCGCGGCCAGCGACTGCCCGCGGAAGTTGTAGAAGAGCCCGACCTGCGTGCCCCAGTCCTCGATGTCGTACGTCACGCTGGCATTGAACAGGAAGTCCGGCGTGGCGGTCATGGGCTGCGTGGACTCGTCGAAGCCGTAGTTGCGCATCGCCTGCTGGTCCTGGTCGGAGAGCGTGACCGAGGAGTCCATGTAGGTGAAGTTCCCGCCGACGGCCAGGCCGCGCCACTCCTCGCCCAGCACCTCCTCGAAGGTGACGCGCCCCTCCAGCTCCACGCCCAGCAGGTAGCCGTCCGGGAAGTTCAGGGCGGTCGTGTAGACGAAGCCGTTCGTGAAGCGCTGCACGTACTGGATCGGGTCCGTGATCGTCTTGTAGAAGACCGAGCCCGAGACCAGCCAGTTCTCGTAGGGCATCCAGTCGAGGCGCGCGTCGTAGTTGTTGAGCGAGCTCATCCCGAGCGACGGGTTGCCGATGAAGATCGGCCCGCCGATGTAGTCCTGCTGGATGACGGGCACCAGCTCCTGGAAGTTGGGACGCGCGATGGTCTGCGCGAACGCCGTCCGGAGCACCAGGTCCTCGGTGATGTTCCAGTTCCAGCCGATCATCGGCAGCAGGTAGTCGTCGGTGAAGTCGGCGTCCCACACGTTGGGGCCGGTGAAGGTGCGGGGCGACTGCGTCACCGTGTCGATCCACAGCGCGTCCGCGTCGGGGATGATGGTGGTGGACATGTTCGTCCCCTCGAAGCGGACGCCGCCGACCACGCTCATGGTGTCGTTGAACGGCAGGTCGGCCATGGCGTAGCCCGCGTAGATGTTCATGGTCCCGTCGTAGGAGACGTCGCGCTGCGACTGCTCCATCGGGTGGTCCTGCGTCGGGAAGATCAGGCTCCACGGCTGGTCCCAGCCGAGCCCGGTCTGGAAGTTGTTGGGATCGATCGCCGTGGGGTTCGAGAAGGTGTCCTGCAGGTACGAGCGGCTCACCGCATCCAGGAACATGCCGGTCTTCACGTAGCCCTCGCGGTCGTTCCACTGCGTGAAGGGCAGCTTGATGTCCAGGAGCCCCTGGATGGCGGACTCCTCGTTGTAGTAGCGGATGTGCTGGACGAAGCCCGCGTTCTGGTCCTGCGCCGGGGGGAGCCCGCCCCAGCGCTCCGGCACCGTGAAGCCGGGCACCGGCTCGAACTCGGGGATCCAGAACGCGGCGAACTGCGTCTGGTCGGGCTGGTTCTCCGTCGCCTTGCTGAGCGAGAAGCGCCAGTTGACCGACGGGCCGCCGAAGCCGAACTCGCCCTGCTCGAGCTCGGCGTCGTCGTCGGGCCCCAGGAATCCCAGGTAGTGCTCGCCGCTCAGGATCAGCGACTCGGTGTTGAGCGTGCTGTAGTTGAGCGTCTCGAAGCGCTGCCAGGGGGCGGCGCCGAAGTCGAAGAAGCCGGGGCTCGACGGATCGTTGGGGTCGTACCCCGGGAAGTAGTACTGCTTGCCGCGGGTGTCCAGCAGGCGGATCGCCTGGTTGGTGTCGAGCTCCGTGTAGAGGCCCTTCACCCCCAGCCGGTGGTGCTCGGACTCGAGTCCCAGCGTGAGCAGGCCGCCCCACTGCACGGACTGCGTGCCCTGCGCCACGTCCCACAGCTCGGTGTAGAAGTCGGTGCCCGTGCCGAACTGCTCGGGCACCAGCGGCGTTCCCGGCCCCGCCTGCTCCAGCGAGTTGAGCTGCCCGTTGTTGTAGGCGGTGGCGTCGGCGTCGTAGTAGAAGTTGCCGAACGCGCCGATGCGGACGTCGTCGTCCACCTCCCAGGAGTCGCCGGCCGCCACGCTCCACTTGTAGATCAGCGGCGCGTACTGGGAGTACTCGGTCCCGGTGGGGTTGTTGGGCCACGTCTGCCCGTTGAGCTCGTACGGGATCTGCAGGACGTCGTTGCCGCCGAACGTGCTGAGGCCGCCGCCCGGGTAGCTGAGGAACTCGCCGTTCTTCACCTGCGAGTTCATGCCGACGGCGCCGGAGATCCGCAGGTAGCCCTCGGTGGGGAAGCTGCGCAGCGCCAGGTTCACCGCGCCGCCCGAGGAGTCGCCCTGCTGGTCGGGCGTGAAGTTCTTGCTGACCTCGATGCTCTCGATGACGGCGGTCGGGAACTGGTCGAGCTTCACCGCGCGCTTGTCGGGGTCCGCGGTCGGCAGGCGGATGCCGTCGAGCAGGGTCTGCACGTAGCGGTCCGGCAGGCCGCGGATCACCGCGTACTTGCCCTCCTGGAGCGACGCGCCCGGCACCAGCAGCAGCGCCGCGGCGGCGTCGCCCGCGCCCGAGCGCGTGATCGCCTCGACGTTGAGCACGTTGAGGAGCTGCGGCGCCTCCAGGCGCAGCTGGAACTCCACCGGCGGCAGCACGAGGACGGGCTCGAACGTCTCGGGCACCACCAGTTCCTGGCGCTGCACGGGATCCTGGCCGACCTCCGTGTCCTGCACCACGAACTCCTCCATGTCCTCGAACTCGCCTGCCATGGTGGCGTCCGCGTCGACCAGCTGCCCCTCCGAGACGCGCACGTTCGCCTTCACCTCGCGCACGAACCCGTCCTTGGTGATCACCAGCGTGTACGAGCCGGCGCCCAGGTTGGGAAGCACGTACGAGCCGTTCTCGCGTGTCTGCACCCGCAGCTTGGTGCCCAGCACGGACACGCTGGCGCCGGCGATGGGCGCGCCGAACTCGCGGTCGGAGACGACGCCGCGGATCGAGCCGCCGCCCGCCGACTGCGCCGCCGCGGGATGGGCGAGCAGGCAGGCGGCGAGGACCGCGTTCGCGGCGAGGGCTCGCATCCGCGTCACCATGGATCGGCGAGCGCGGCCTCGATGGCCCGGATCCTCGCGAGCACCGGCTCTCCCGCGGCGATGCCCGAACCCGCCATGGAGATGCAGGTGGCGCAGAGGTCCTCGGCACGCGGGCGCGCGTTGGGGTTCAGGGCGCCGACCTCGACCGCCTCGGCGTACAGGCGCCCCGCGCGCGGAACGTCGCCCGCCGCGGCCGAGGCCTCGGCCATGGCGCGCAGCGGGCGGGCGCGCTCGAAGTCGGGGATGCGGTCCGAGAGGCGCCGGAAGTCGGCCTCGAGCGCGTCGAGCTGCGCGAGCGCGGCCTCGCGCCGGCCCAGCCGGGCGAAGGCCGCGGCGACCGGGGCGCCGATCGGGCCGCGGTCCTCGGGCAGGAACTCGGCTCCGGCGAAGGCGGCCCGCGCGCGCTCGGCCTCCGCGAGGGCATCCTCCGCAAGCCCGACGGCCGCCAGCGCGTCCGAGGTCCGCAGCATGTACTGCACCTGCAGGTCGCGGGGCAGCCCGGGGATGCCGGCCCGCAGCGCGCGCACGGCGCGCTCGCGCCGCGGGGCGTCGTCACGGCTGCGGGCGAGGATCGCCAGGTAGCCGTCCAGCCCGGCCCGCGCCAGGTCGAAGTTCTGCGTCGCGATGCCGCGGTCGAACGAGTCCGCGCTGGCGTCGAGCTCCTCCGGCGATGCCACCTCGGCCCGGTAGGCCGCGTATCCGGCCTCGAGCGCGGGAGCGTCAGTGCTGAGGAGGGTCGCGGCCCGCGCCGGGTCGCCAAGCCGGAGCGCCACGCGGGCGCAGGATGCGCGGACGCGCTCACGCGCCCAGTCCGGGGCCTCCTCCAGGCGGTCCAGCTCCCCCAGGGCCCGGTCGATGCCGCGCGACGCCGCCTGGCGGTCGCCCGCGGCGGCGCGGCGCGCAGCCACCAGCGCGAAGCTCTCGGCACGGCGCCACGTGAAGCAGGACCGCTCCGCGAACTCCTCCGCGCGGTCCAGCTCGCCGCGCTCGAGGCACGCGTCGACGACCAGGCCCTCGTACTTGGCGCGATCCTTGATGAACGGCTTGTCGGGAAACCGCCGCGCGATCTCGAACGCGCGCGCGAGCATCTGCCGGCGCTCCTCCGCGGACGCGGTCGGTGCGTCCGGGCCCCCGGTCGCGGGAGCGGCGATCGCCGGCGCGGCGGTCGCCGGCGCGTGCTGCGCCGCCTGCCGGGGCGCTCCGCAGCCCGCCCCCGCCGCGGCCAGGGCAACGACAACTGAACGGAACGTGAGTGAAGGCATGGGTCTGGACCGTGACGGGACCGCGGCCGGGACGCCCAGCGCGCCGGGTCCGGCGGGCCGGGAAGGCTAAATGGCCCGGTGCGCGCACACGCAGCGCACCGGGCCATCTTCAAGCAACCTTAACGGCCGGGATCAGCCCGCCTGGCCCCAGCGGCCGAGCAGGATGCCCAGGTCCGCGCCGCCGACGATGCCGTCGGAGTTGAGGTCCGAGGAACCCGACTGCCCCCACTTGCCGAGGAGGATGCCCAGGTCGGCGCCGCCCACGACGCCGTCGCCGTTCAGGTCGGCGGTGGCCACGGAGCAGCCGGCCGGCGGAGCCACGTTGAACCCGAACGCGTCGGCCGCGGTCCAGCCGCACAGCCAGTTCTCCGTGGCGCTGAACGCGCCGCGGTACTGGACGGCCGAGTAGAAGCCGTTGTTCGGGGCGGTCTCGACCGAGGTCGTGGCCGCGTTCGCCGCGCGCGGATCCAGGCTGATCACGTTCTGCACCACGTGGCCCTGGCTGTTGGTGACCGGGGTCGAGGCACGGGTGATCGCCACGATGGGACGCGCGCCGGACGCGGCGAACACGTTGTTGTTCGACGCGTTGCTGAGGCCGTTGGCGTTGCCGGTGGTGTACGCGGACGCGTTGTTGTTGTTGAAGAACACGATGTCGGCGAACTGGATCAGGTTGCCCGTCGACTGCGCCTGGTAGAAGCTGGCGGGGTTCGACGGGAACGGGTTCACCGTGGAGGTGGCCGTGTACGGCGTGGTCCAGCACTGCGCGAACGTCAGCGTTCCGTTGTGGCCGTAGCCGGTCTGGCCGTCGGTGGCCTCGCCGTCGGTGTTGTCGTTGCGGATCACCTCGGCCGGGCAGTCCATGATGATCGAGTTGCGGACCTGCATGCGCGCGTTGTCGCGGAACTTGATCGCGTGGCGGCCGGTCGCGAGGGGCTGGCCGATGAGCGTGAAGTTGTAGAGCGCGCAGGTGGTGACCGGCTGCGCGTCGGACTTCGCGGCGCCGTCGATCTCGATCATCGAGTCGGGGAAGCCGGAGCCGGAGACGGCGTTGATCGAGTAGCCCGAGACGATCAGGCCGAACTGCGCGCGGCCGCGCCAGCCGTGGTCGAGGTCGAACGAGTCGTCGCCGACGTTCCACATGGACAGGTACTTGATGTCCACGGTGCCGCCCCAGATCTCGACGCCGTCGTCGACGTTATTCATGATCTCGACGTGGTCGATGTCGGTGTTCTTGCCGACCGCGCCCAGGGACAGGCCGTTCAGCTCGTTGCCCAGGCCGACCACCTTGCCGCCGTAGCGGAAGGACGTGTAGCGGAGCGAGCCGCTGTTGTCGAGGTCGTCGCCGCCGCCGTAGAGGTTGCGGCCGCTGCCGTCGTCGACGATGCCTTCCATCGCCGCGACGTTGTTCGCGTTGGGCGCGGCGGTGTTGGTGCCGGGCGCGCCGTTGCCGTACTTGCCGATGTAGCCCTTGCCGCAGATGGTGAGGTTGCCCCACTCGTTGGCGGTGGCGCGCCAGGTGCCGGTCTTGGGATCGCCCGCCGTCCAGGTGGCGACGTCGGCCTTGGACGTGAAGATGATCGGGCTGCTGGCGGAGCCGTCGCAGACCAGGCGGGCGCCGCGCGAAACGGCAAGCGAGCCGCCGAGGTCGCTGGCGATCACCGTGCCGGCCTGGATGGTCAGCGTGGCGCCGTTGCGCACGAAGATCTGGCCCTGCAGGTTGTAGGTGTTGTTGCTCGTCCAGGTGGTCGAGGTGGTGATGTCGGTGCCGACGAGGATCTCGGCGGCCGAGGCGGTAGCCGCGATCGCCGCCGCGCCGAGGACGCCGGCCAGCATCGAGTGGGTCGTTCCAGTCTTCATGGTGAAAGCCTTCCAGAGGGTGACGGAGACCTTCCGCGGCGCGCCGAACGCCGGCCGACGCGGAAGAGCCACCAATATGACGCCTGATGCGCCGGATTGCCGTCAACGTTGGGACAAACGGCGGTTCGACTTTCGTGAAGGCGACGTTCAGGCAATCGGTACCTGAACCAAACGCAAATGTCGCGCACGGACGCGGCTCACCGCTTGGCCCGGGACGCCCGCTCCACCTGCTCGATGTAGCGCGCCACGTCCTCGCGCGGCTTGAGGGCCTGCGCGTCGCGCAGCAGCGGCAGCGCGTCGGAGAACCGCGACTGCGAGACGTAGATCTGCGCGATCTTCACCTTGGCCTGCGCCGCGAAGCCCTCCACCCGGGCCGCGCGCTCGTACATGAGGATCGCCTGGTCGGGCTCGCCCTTGCGGCCATGATGCTGCCCGAGCAGCATGAGCGCCTCGCCGTCGAGCGGGTCGGCCTCGATGACCTCGGTCAGCACCTTGACGGCCTCGTCGTCGCCGGCGCCGCCGCTCATGGCCAGGCGCGCCTGCAGCTTGAGCACCTTGCGGCGGTCGGCGTCGCCGAGGCGGTCCCCGAAGGACTCGCGGATGGTGGCGAGCAGGGTGCGCGCCTGGGGCATGCCGCCCTTGAAGGAGAGCATCTCCGCGCTGCGGACGGCGCGCTGCGCGCCCTGCCCGGCCGACTTCCGGACGGCGCGCTCGAACGCGTGCAGCGCCAGGTCGTTGAGGGACTCGGCCAGGTAGATGTCGCCCAGCGTGTACAGGCTGTCGACCGTGGACCGGCCGATGGCGTCCATCGCCTCCAGGTTCTCGGCGGCGCGCATCGGCTGCTTCAGGCCGAGGAAGGTGTGCGCCTGCAGCAGCCAGAAGTCGGCCTTGTCGGGGTAGGCCGCCACCAGCACGTCGAGCAGGCTGGCCGCGTCCTCGTACTTGCCCTGCTTGAAGACGCTCCGCGTCAGGCCGAGGCGCCACTCCACGTTGTCCGGCTGCAGGAGGAGCGCGTTGCGGTACGCGGCCTCGGCCGGCTGGAAGTCCGCCTTCTGCGTGTGGCAGAAGCCGAGCAGCCCGTAGGCGTAGGGGTCGGCAGCGCCCAGCTCGATCATGCGATTGAACGCGGCGATCGCCTCGGAGTGCTTGCCCTGGCGGGTGCAGATGAGCCCGATGTTCCGGTACGCGCGGCGGAAGCTCGGGAACTTGGCCACCGCCGTGCGGTAGTTGGCGAGTGCCTCGTCGAGCCGCTCCTGCTGGAACTGGACGCCGGCGAGCGTCAGGTCGACCACCGCCGAGCCGTCCTCGCGCACGGACTCGCGCAGCAGCGCCTCCGCGGCCTTCAGCTCGTCGGGCATCAGCTGGCGCACCAGCTCCAGGAGCGCGATGTCGTCCGGCGTGATTCGGGGCTCGACGTCGGGGCTGATGCCGTAGCCGCCGACGAAGGACCGCCGGAAGCCCGGGTCGTCCCAGACGACCTCGAGGTCGGGCGGCGACACGACCGCGGACGGGCGGGGCATCTCGTCGTCGCCGCGGAGCGGGGCGGCGCCGGCGGACGCGGCCGCGGCGGCGGCAAGGACGATGGCGGCGGCAGGGGTCACGGTGGGGATCATCGCTTCACCTCGGCTGGAACCTGATCGGGACGCGCATGCGGCAGCCCACGCGCTTGCCGGCCTTCACCGCCGGCTCGAACTTCCACTGCCGGAGCGCCTCGAGCGCCGGCGCCTCGAACTCGCGGTGCGTCGACTTCTCGACGCGCGGGTTCACCACGCGCCCGGTCTCGTCGACCACGAAGATGAGCGTCACCGAGCCCTCCGCCTTCTGCGAGCGGAGCTCCTGCGGGTAGGTCGCTCCCACCTGGTAGACGGCGCGCGGCCGCTGGTCGATCTCCGACATGCTGAACGCGCCGGCGAACTCGTCGCCCTCGCCGCCCGCCGAGCCCGGGCGGCCCGTGCCGCCGATGCGCCCGCCGCCCTGCAGCGATGCCTGGGAGCCGCCGAAGTCGCCGCCGCCGGCCGCCGCGTCGCCGTTGAGCGCGGCCTCGATCGCGCTCAGGCTGGCCGCGTCGAGCGCGGGTGCGTCGTCGCCGCCCGAGGGCGGCTCGACGGGCTGCTGCACCGACTCGGGGTCGGGCGGCGCCTCCTCCTTGGCGTCGATCTCCTCCTCGGGCTTCTCCTCCTGCTTCTCCTCCTGCTTCTCCTTCTCCTTCTCGACGGACTCGGTCACCACCTCGACGTCGCGCTTGCTGGCCTGCGCCTCGCCGTGCCCGAGGAAGAGGATCCCGCCGAAGAGGAGCACCGCCGCGTGCACGACGGCGGCGCAGACGAAGAAGAGGATGGCCTTGGCCACGCTCACTTCTTGTCCGTGTTGATCCCGACCTTCGCGATCCCGATCTTGCGGACCTCGTCGAGCACCGCCACCACGAACTTGAAGTCCGCGGCGCCGTCGCTGTTGATGATCACCTTCGGGTCCTTCGCGGTCAGCTTGTAGGTCTGCAGGCGCAGCGGCAGCTGGGTGATGAGGATCTTGTCCTTGTTGAAGAAGACCTCGCCCTTGTCGTTGACGCTGAGCGTCACGGCCTTCTCCATCTCCTGGTTGTCGCCCAGGCTCTGCGCGCTGGACGCGATGGGCAGCGCCACCTGCACGCCCTGGTTCTTCGACATGCTCAGCGACACCATGATGAAGGTGGCAAGCAGGAAGAAGATGATGTCGATCAGCGGGATGATCTCGATGCGCGCCCCCTTCTTGCCGCGCCTTCCGCCGCCGGCCACGTCAGAGCCCCCCGCCCAGCGCGAGCTCGGGCTCCGGCTCGGCCGAAGGCGCCCGCGCCGGCTTCGCCTCCATCAGGAGCTTGAGCTGCTCGCCCGCCGCCAGGAGCTCGGTCTCGACCCCCTCGATGCGGTTGTTCAGGTAGTTGAAGGGGATCAGGCAGACGATGGCGATGATCAGGCCGAACGCGGTGGCGATGAGCGCCTCGGCGATGCCGCCGGTGATGGCGCCGGGCGAGCTCAGGTCGCCGCCGATCACGGCGAACGAGCCCATCATGCCGGTCACGGTTCCGAGCAGGCCGAGGAGCGGCGCAAGCGTGATGACGGTGTCCAGCACGCCCAGGCCGCGCTTGTAGCGCTTGATGGTGCGCGTCTCCGCGTAGGTGAGCGCATGGCTGAGCGATGCCTCGCGGTTCTCCAGCGCGTAGCCGAGCGTGCGGCAGACCGCGTCCTTGGAGCCGTTGGCCACCTCGATGGCGCCGCGGACGTTGCCCTTGGCGACCTCCTGGAAGAAGCGGTTCACGGTCTTGGGGCTGCGCTTGCGCTGCTCGTTCAGCAGGAAGAGGACGCGCTCGAGCACCACCGCGAGCGCCACCACCGACGCCGCGAGCATGGGCCACATGATCGGGCCGCCCTTGATGAAGATGTGGACGATGCTCGTCTTGGCGACGAGCGCCTTGAGCGCGCCGCCGCGCGACGGGTCGAGGGGGAGCGTGCCCTCGCCCGACGCGACCAGCGTGCCCACCGCGGAGTTCAGGTCGCCCTCGAGCGGCCGCACCAGCGGGTTGGCCGACCCGACCTGCGGCACCGCCACGCCGGACGTGCCGTCGTCGGCGCGGAACAGCGAGACCGGCCCAAGCATGGCGAACTGCCCGTTCATCACGGTGCCCAGCATGTCGACGCCCACGCCCGCGAACCGCACCCCTCCGACCGCGTCCATCAGCCGCTTCATGGTCAGGCCCACGAAGGTGGTCTGGCGGCCGAAGCGCTCCTGCGTGGTCAGCGTCTTGTTCTCGACGGCCTGCTTGGTGGCCTCGATCGGCTCGGCGAACAGCTGCACCTCGGCGGTGCCGATCTTGGTCTCGAAGGTGCGGACGTACTCGTCGAGCAGGCTGGACACGTAGGTCAGCTCGTCCTCGCGCGACTTGATCTCGGCCTTCAAGGTGCCGATCTCGAGCGCGCCGGCGTCGACCAGGCGCTGCACCCGGTCGGCCTCCTTGCGGAGCTCGATCACGCTCTCCTCGAGGCCCGTCAGCTTCTGGGCCATCGGGAGCTTCTCGGCGGCCACCTGCGCACGCACCTTCGCAAGGTCGTCGATGCTGCGGTTGAGCTCGGCCTCGGCGCTCGAGGCCACGCGGCCCATGGTGCCGCCCGGGGCGGCGGTCTCCTGCGCGGGGGCGGCGCTGGCCGCGGCGTCGGGCTTCGGCGCAGGATCGGCCTTCGCCGTCGGGGCCGCGGAGCTGCCGGTCGCGGCGGGTGCGCCCTGCTTGCCTGCGGCGCGCGCACCTTGGGCACATACGGGCGCCGCCAACGCGATCGCCGCGAGGAGCGCGAGGATTCCGGTTCGGGTGTTCGTCATTGGATGGTCACCGGCAGGGGTACGAAGGTCGGGACGTGCTTGCCCTGGATCACCTCGAGCGCGAGCAGGATCGACCCTGCGGCATCGGGCGCAGGCTGCCACGTCCAGCCGCCCTCGCCCGGACGGCCGACGCCCGCCTCGCCGCGCGGGCTGATGTAGTAGGCCTGCGCGAGCCCGACGTAGATCACCTGCACCTCGCTCGACGTGCCGTCCGCCAGGGTGCGGATCTCGTAGGCAACCGTGATCTCGCTGTTGGCGCGGTTGAGCTCGTTCATGATGCCGAGCACGTTCTGGAACCGCTCCGCGACGGAGACGCGCGTGGCCGCTCCCTCCGTCGGAATGCGCTGCAGGAGCGGCTGGAGCTTGGTGGCGACGGGCTGCGGCATCAGCTTGGCCAGCTCTCGCACGCGGGCCTCCATCGCGGTGACGGCCTCGGTGAGCTGCGAAGCGGTCTCCTTGAGGCGGTCGTTCTCGGCGACCAGCTCCTGCTTCTTGCGGTCCGACTCGGCGACCGCGGCCTCCGACGTGGTGATCCGCTCCTTCAGGACCGAGACCTCCTTGCCGACGAGCTCGATGCGCCCCTCGAGGATCTCCTTGCCCTGCTGCCAGTCGTTGCGCTCGCGGGAGATGATCTGCTGGGTCTCGATCCACTTGCCGAGCGTCAGGCGCGCCTGGTCGAGGGTCGGGGCCTGCGCACCCTCCGCCGCTGCGCCGGCGGCGGCTGCCGGGGCGGACTGCCCCGTGGCGGGGGACGCGGAGACCGCGGCAAGCACGGCCACGGCGGCTGTCAACGGAGCGAGGCGGCCGATGGGCCGCACGGGGGGCGGGTTCTGCAGGTAGGGCATGCGCTGGGCCCGCGGGAATCCGCGGAGGCGCGAAGATAGGACCTGCCCGTGCGCGGAGCGCAAGGATGGCGTTCAGAGATCGTTAACGCTCGGCTTGGGTCGCGGCTGCCCTGCGATCCCTTGCGACCCGCTTGCTCGGGTTCGGTGAATATCGCGTTCAGGCCGGCGATCTTCCCGACCCCATGCCGGACCCCCCTCCGTAACTTCCTGCCATGACCCTCCGCCATGCGCTCCTCGGCCTTTCCGGCGCCGCAGCCCTGTCCTCGACCGCGGCAGCCGACCTGGCCGGCTTCGTCGCGTTCACCCGCAACGTCGGCGGAAACACGGTGATCGACGTGTTCGTGGCGGTCACCAACACGGGCGACCGGTTCCTGAACGTGTACGCCGCCAACTCCAACGGCACCTACGTCCAGAAGGCGGGCCTGGCCAACAAGACGTGGAAGCCGGACATGGCCGGGTTCACCGCCACCCGGAACGTGGCCGACG
>JBILFU010000124.1:0-6012 GCA_044351405.1 Phycisphaerales bacterium | reverse complement strand
CCTTCGGAACGTGCGCCAGCCGAGGAGCTTGCCGCCGAAGTGCCGGCAGATCCAGATCCAGCCCGCGTCGCCGACGACGATCCCGAGCCACGCGGCGGCCGACGCCTGCACGAACCACTCCCACGATCCTGTCGCCACGTACTGCTCGTACGCGAAGATCCCCGCCGGCACCAGGATGAAGTCCTCGGAGAGGTGCAGCCCGATCCCCGAGATCACGAAGGCCGCGAAGATCGCGATCGGCCCGTACTCGACCAGCCGGGCGCCCCACTCGCGGAGCGCGCCCGATTCCGGGGCCGCCGCCGCCTGGCCCGCCGCGCCCGCCGCCGCGTCCGCGGCCGCCGGATCCTGCGCGACCGCCGCGGCTGCGAGCACGAGCGCTGCGGCGATGGCGATTCGCGCGGTCATCGGGGAGCCCGAGTATAGGCCTCCGACGAAGGCGGCCCGCTCCGTGTGGAGCGGGCCGCGTGGTCCCTGCGGGATTCGCGCGAGGCTCAGTCCTTCGCGTCGACCGGGATGCGCATCTTGTAGAAGCTGCCCCAGACGAAGTAGAGCGCCACCGCAAGCAGGCCGAGGCCCACCCAGGTCTTGAGCGCCTCGTTCTGGATCGTGAGCACGATCTCGACGGCGAGCAGGCCGAAGAGGGTGGTGAACTTGATCACGGGGTTCAGGCTCACCGACGACGTGTCCTTGAAGGGGTCGCCGACGGTGTCGCCGACGACGGTCGCCGCGTGGATCTCGGTGCCCTTGGCGCGCATGTCGACCTCGACGATCTTCTTGGCGTTGTCCCAGGCGCCGCCGGCGTTGGCCATGAAGATCGCCTGGAAGAGGCCGAAGAACGCGATGCCGATCAGGTAGCCGATGAAGAACACCGGGCTGAAGAAGGGCAGCGCGAGCGACATGCAGAACACCGCGAGGAAGATGTACCACATGCCCTTCTGCGCGTAGACGGTGCAGATGCGCACGACCTCCTTGCTGTCCTGGATCGAGGCCTCGGCCTTGTTCAGGTTGATGTTCTTCTTGATGAAGACCACCGCGCTGTACGCGCCGGTCACGACCGCCTGCGTGGACGCGCCGGTGAACCAGTAGATCACCGCGCCGCCCATCAGGATGCCCAGCAGGATCTCGGGGCGCACGATGCTGAGGACGGCCTCGATCGACTGGCCGGGCTTGACGATCGTGGCGTTCTTCGAGAGCGCCAGGATGATGCCGAAGATCATCGTGGTGGCGCCGACGACCGCGGTGCCGATGAGCACCGGCTTGGCGGTCGCCTTGAACGTGTTGCCCGCGCCGTCGCCGCGCTCCAGGAGGAGCTTGGCGTGCTCGAAGTCGGCGTCGATGCCGTGGTCGCGCTTGAGCTCCGACTTGATGTTCGGGATCTGCTCGACGCGGCTCAGCTCGTAGACGCTCTGGGCGTTGTCGGTGACGGGTCCGAAGCTGTCGACGGCGATCGTCACCGGGCCCATGCCCAGGAAGCCGAACGCGATCAGGCCGAACGCGAAGATCGGGGCCGCGAAGCTCCGGTAGGCGTCGGGCATCAGCCGGGCCAGGTCGGGGTTCTCGCTGAGCTTCCAGCCAGCGGCCATCAGCACCAGGATGAGGAAGCCCATCCAGAACGCGCTGAAGTTGCCGGCGACCAGGCCGGAGAGGATGTTGAGGCTCGCGCCGCCCTGCGCGGACGCGTTGGTGACCTCGTTCACGTGCTTCGAGCTGGTGCTCGTGAAGATCTTGGTGAACTCGGGGATCAGCGCGCCCGCGGCGGTGCCGAGGCTGATGATCGTGGCCAGCACCCACCACAGGTCCTTGAACTGCTCGCCGTTGAAGGCGATCTCGCCGAGGAGCGCGTGGCTCGCGAAGTAGGTGACGATGATCGACACGATCGAGGTGACGATCACCAGGCGGGTGAGCGGCGCCTCCTCGTCGAAGTCGCGCTTGGTGCCGAACGAGGCCTTGCTCCAGGCGTTCGTCAGCCAGTAGCTGACGAGGCTGGTGATGATCATCAGGGCGCGCATGGTGAACATCCACACGATGAGCTTCATGCACATCGAGGGCTGGTCGCCGGTGCCGCCGCCGAGCGCGTAGGCCAGGAAGGCGATCAGCGCCACGCCGGTGACGCCGTAGGTCTCGAAGCCGTCGGCGGTCGGGCCGACGGAGTCGCCCGCGTTGTCGCCGGTGCAGTCGGCGATGACGCCGGGGTTCTTCGGGTCGTCCTCGGGCAGCTTGAAGACGATCTTCATCAGGTCGCTGCCGATGTCGGCGATCTTGGTGAAGATGCCGCCGCAGATGCGGAGCACGGTCGCGCCGAGGCTCTCGCCGATGGCGAAGCCGATGAAGCTCGCGCCCACCAGGTGGCTCGGGATGAACATCATGATCGCGATCATGAAGAAGAGCTCGACGCTGACGAGCAGCATGCCGATCGACATGCCCGCGCTGAGCGGGATGGAGAGGCACTCGAGGCCGTTGCCGCGGAGGCTGGCGAACGCCGTGCGGCTGTTGGCCTGCGTGTTGATGCGGATGCCGAACCACGCCACGCCGTAGGAGCCGAGGATGCCGAGGATCGAGCAGATCAGGACGATGCCCACCGACACCACCGGGCTGGTGTGCGCCGGCGCAGCCGCTCCCTCCGCGCCCGCGGCCTGGCCGTGGCCGCCGCCGATCGGGTTCAGGAACCCGAAGTAGACGACCATCGCCGCGGCGATGAGGAACCAGAGCACCATCAGGAACTTGCCCTGCTGCCAGAGGTAGCTCTTGCAGGTCTCCCAGATGATGTTGGAGACGTTGCGCATCGACGGGTGCGTCGGGAGCGCGGTCACCTTGCCGTACTGGACGACGCCGAAGACGGCGCCGATCAGGGCGACGGCGATGCCGGCGTACATGAGGGCCGCTCCCTCGACCGCCTTGCCGAAGACGCTGAAGACGATCTTCTCGTCGATCGGGGGGAGCTGCAGATCGGCCTCGCTGGCGAGGGCGACGGGCGCGGCCGCCAGCGCGGCGAGCGCGGCGGGAACGATGAACCGGGTCCAGTTCTGGGCCTTCATGTGTGCGTCCTGGGTGCGTGTTCCGGGCCCTCGGGGCCCGCGTGAAAGGGCAAGAGTGTACGGGAAGCCCGGGAGAGGGGCCACCGACCGGTCGAGTACCCGCTCGGCCCGGGAGACGCTCTTATCGACCGGGGGGCGTCCGGCCCTCCAGCGGACTTGGCGGGAGCGGCGGGAAGGCCCGCGCGGGGCGTGCGCTAGCCTCGGCCGGATGCTCGGCAACCGACTCGCGAAGCAGCTGAGGCACCTGCGCGGCTGGGCGAAGGCCGGCGGCCTGACCTGCTTCCGCCTCTACGAGCGCGACATCCCCGAGTTCCCGGCGATCGTCGACTGGTACGACGGCGACGTGGTGGCCTGGGTGTACGGCCGCACGCGCGACGACGCGCCCGAGAAGGTCCGCGCCTTCGAGGACCGCTGCGAGGAGGAGATCCTCGACGGCCTGCAGGTCCCGGGCTCGCGGCTCCACATGAAGTACCGCGGGCGGATCAGGGACCGCGCCGAGCAGTACGACCGGGTGGACGACCGCGGCGTGGTGCGGACCGTGGAGGAGCAGGGGCTGAGGTTCGAGGTGAACCTCAGCGACTACCTCGACACCGGGCTCTTCCTCGACCACCGCAAGACGCGGTCGATCATCCGGCACTACGCGCAGGGGAAGCGCGTGCTCAACCTCTTCGCCTACACCGGGAGCTTCACGGTCTACGCACGTGCGGGCGGCGCGGCCGCGACGACGACGGTCGACATGTCGAGGACGTACCAGGACTGGACGCGGCGCAACCTCGCGCTGAACGGGTTCGAGGTCGACGGCGTCGCGCACCGGCTGGTGCAGTCGGACTGCCTGCAGTTCCTTGCCGCCGGCCCCGCGCGGGGCGAGGCGTACGACTACGTCGTGCTCGACCCGCCGACCTTCTCCAACAGCAAGCGGATGGAGGCCGACAGCTTCGCGGTGGACCGCGACTGGCCGCGCCTCGTCGAGATGGCCACCCGCTGGCTCGCGCCGGGCGGCTGGCTCTACTTCAGCACCAACTCGCGGCAGCTGAAGTGGGACGACGCGCTGGTCCCCGCGGGATTCGCCGCGCGCGAGATCAGCGCCCGCACCGTGCCGGACGACTTCCGCAACCGTCGGATCCACCGGTGCTGGACGGTCACGCGCGGCGCTACTGCTGGCTCGCCGGGATGAGGAACTCCGGGTTCGACGGCAGCTCGGCGAAGGTGCCGAGCGGGGTGCCGGTCTTCGCGTCGAACTTGAGGATCCTCCTGCCGAGCCGGCTGCCGACGTACAGCACGTGGTCGCGCACGGCGACCGAGCTGGCCGCGTCCAGCCCGCCGGCCCCGGGCTTCACCAGGACATGCACCTTCCCGGTCGACATCGAGAGCCGCCACACGCAGTTCGCCTTGTTGTCGGTGACCAGCAGGCTCGAGCCGTCCGGCGTGAAGAGCGCCTGGATCGGGTGCTCGAGCCCGTGCCCCGCGTCCATCGCCACGCGCACCAGCCGGCCGGTCGCGGGGTCGTGCACCGCGACGCGGCTGCGCCCGCGGTCGCAGACGTAGAGCATGCCGTCCGGCCCGAACGCGAAGCCGCGCACGCTCGACAGCCCCTCCGGCGACTGCTGCGCGTTCGGCACCACCGTCCCGGGGTACATCGTCCCGAACTCCGCCAGCCCCGCCGGCAGCGGCAGCGGCTTGCCCGCGTCCGCGGCGCCGAGGCCTCGGTAGCGCGTCACCGTGTTCGTGTCCTGGTTCGACGCGTACAGCGCGCCGTCCGGCCCGACGGTCGCCTGATAGGCGTGGACCATCGCCGGGTTGCCCTCGCCGCGCGCGGCCCAGGTGCGCCTCCACGGCCGGATGCCGGTCTTCGCGTCCGGGGCGCCGAAGACGAGCACGCGCGTCGCGTCGCTCTTGGCGCGCACCACCGCGAGGTCGCCGTTGCCGAGGAGCTCGATCCCGCGCAGCTCGCTCAGCGGCGGCTCGCCCGCGGGCAGCGGCCCGAGCACGGGCCCGAGCATCCGGCCGGTGCCGTCGAGCGCGAGGACCTGCGCGAGATCGCCCGCCTCGCCGTGCACCGTGACGTACCAGTGGGGCGCCGAGAGCGGAAGGTCGTGCCCGTGCGTCCGGGCCTCCCCGGGAACCTCCACGCCGTCCGCGATCGCCCCGGAGCGCTCGCCGGCCGATGCACGCTGCGCCGCCTCGGCGTCGCGCACCGCCTGCCGCTCGGCCATGACGGGCGCGAGGAAGGGGAGCGCCACCATCGCCACGAGGGCCAGGGCAGCGATCACCACGCCGAAGGGGGTCTGGCGCTTCATGTGGCGGTTGCAAGATAGGCGCGGAGCGGGGACGATGCGCGCGTACACGGAGGTACGCATGCAAGGCAGGACGCTCGCTCTCGGCCGAATCCGCTCGCTCCTCGGGGGGCTCGTTCCCGTCGCGGCAGCCGCCGCGGCGCTGCTCGCCGTCGCGGCCTGCTCGGGCGGGTCCGGTGCGGCGCGCGACGCGGGGGGCGTCCGCGCCGCGCGGGAGGCGTTCGTCTCCGGCGCGCGCGACCTCGGGCTCGAGGTCGGCGAGGAGCGCGCCGCGCCGGCCGCGCTCGCGCCGCGCGGGGACATCGAGAAGGCCGCCGAGGCCCTCGGCGCCGACCGCGGCGGCTCGCGCATGCCCGGCCCCGACGACTGGCGGATCATCACCACGTCGCTCTCCCTCTTCCGCCACCCGCCGTACGTCACGGACCTCGTCCTCGGCCTCGGATCCTCGGTGCTCGTGGCGCTCGTCCTCACCGCGGCGCCGCGTCGCGCGTCGCGCTTCGATCCCGTCGCCGCCGCGGAGCAGCGCAAGGCGACCGTCATCTGCGCGCTCATCGGATGCATCGCGGCGGAGCTCGTGCAGGCGAGCGAGCAGTTCCTGCTCGGCGCCGAGATCGCGCTCGTCCTCTTCGGCATCGGCGGCCTGGTGCGGTTCCGCACCATCTTCGACGACCCGGGCCAGACCG
>JBILFU010000123.1:0-6034 GCA_044351405.1 Phycisphaerales bacterium | reverse complement strand
GCCGGTCGGCGACGCGGGCCCCGAGGTGCGCCATGTCACCTACCGCGAGCTCCGCGACGAGGTCGCGCGCTGCGCGGCCGCGCTCGAGTCGCTCGGCGTGCGCAAGGGCGACGTGGTCACGATCTACATGGGGATGGTGCCCGAGCTCGCGGTCGCGGTGCTCGCATGCGCCCGGATCGGCGCGCCGCACAGCGTGATCTTCGGCGGCTTCGCCGCGCAGGCGATCGTCGATCGCGTGCAGGACGCCGACAGCCGGGTGATCGTCACCTGCGACGGCGCCTGGCGCCGCGGCGCGGTCGTCCCGCTCAAGGCGAACGTCGACGCAGCGTGCGAGCGGCTCCCGGGCGTGCGCAGCGTGCTCGTCCTGCGGCGCACCGGCACGGAGTGCGCGATGCAGCGCGGCCGGGACCGCTGGTGGCACGAGCTCGTGCCGGCGCAGCCGGCGACCCGCGCCTGCGAGCCGGTCGACAGCGAGCACCCGCTCTTCCTCCTCTACACGTCGGGCAGCACCGGGAAGCCGAAGGGCATCCTGCACACCACGGGCGGCTACATGGTCTATACGGCGGCCACCGCGCGCTGGACGTTCAACCTGCAGCCGGGCACCGGGCAGGTCTACTTCTGCACGGCGGACCTCGGCTGGATCACCGGCCACAGCTACGTCGTCTACGGCATCCTGCCGAACCGCGTGCCGACGGTGATGTACGAGGGCGCGCCGAACTTCCCCGCCGAGGACCGCTTCTGGGCGATCGTCGAGCGCCACCGGGCGACGCACTTCTACACCGCCCCCACCGCGATCCGCAGCTTCATGCGCTGGGGCGACGCGCACCCTGCGAGGCACGACCTCTCGAGCCTGCGCGTCCTGGGCACCGTGGGCGAGCCGATCAATCCCGAGGCCTGGATCTGGTACCACGAGCGGATCGGCGGCGGCCGCTGCCCGATCGTCGACACGATGTGGCAGACCGAGACCGGCGGGCACGTCATCACGCCGCTCCCGGGCGCCACGCCGACGGTGCCCGGCAGCTGCACCCTGCCGATGTTCGGCGTCGACGCGGCGGTCGTCGACGAGCACGGGAACGAGCAGCCCGCGAACGCGGGCGGGCTCCTCGTCATCCGCAGGCCCTGGCCCGGCATGCTGCGCGGCGTCCACGGCGACCGCCAGCGGTTCATCGACACCTACTGGTCGCGCGTCAAGGGCATGTACCTCGCGGGCGACGGCGCGCGGCGCGACGACCGCGGCTACTTCTGGATCATGGGCCGCATCGACGACGTCCTCAACGTCAGCGGGCACCGGCTCGGGACCGCGGAGGTCGAGAGCTCGCTCGTCGGGAGCAAGCTGGTGGTCGAGGCCGCCGTGGTCGGCATGCCGCACGAGATCAAGGGGACCGGCGTGGCCGCGTTCTGCGTGCTGCACCCCGACCACGCGAAGGACGCCGGCGACGCGATGCGCAGGCGCCTCATGGACCACGTGGCGAAGGACATCGGCGCGATCGCGCGCCCGGACGTGATCCGCTTCACGAACGCGCTGCCGAAGACGCGCAGCGGCAAGATCATGCGCCGCCTGCTGCGCGACGTCGCGGCCGGCAAGGAGACCACGCAGGACACGACCACGCTCGAGGACTTCGGCGTGCTCGCGAAGCTGCGCGAGAGCGACGAGTGACCCTTCCGGGCGCGGCGCGCGCTAGGGCTTCCCGATCCACCACTCGCGCTCGGGCGCGGCGTCGCACCAGCGCGTCATGTCGCGCAGCGTGTCCACCTGCGCGAACTCGACGGTGCCGTCCATGGTCCCCGTCGCGATCTCGTCGCCCCAGCCGCGTGCGCTCAGCGACCCGCAGCTCAGCGGGTCGCCCGGCAGGTAGGCGTTGCCCCACCGGGGCGCGGGGGAATTCAGCCACGGCGCGTCGATCCGGAAGTACCCCTCGTTGATGCTCCCGTCCTCGGTCGCGGAGGTACGCGCGGAGGCGAACGCGATGGTGCGCGCCGGCCGCCGCGCCACGGAGAACCTCGACACGCTGTAGCGCGCGAACGGGTTCGCGGCCCCGTTGGGGAGGAGCGGGTCGCTCGGGAACCGAGCCTCGTCGCCGCCCACGAAGGCGCTGTTCAGCCCGAAGCTCGGGTACAGCGAGGCGAAGTAGTAGTAGCGGCTGCGGTCCCCGGAGCGCAGCCGCTCGAGCACCCCCGCGTTGTCGCCCACGAAGAGCCGCAGGAAGTCCTGGTCGAGCCACGGCGCGAGGCGCCACGGATAGCGCTTGCGGACCTCCGCGTCGTTGCCGTAGTCCGCCGGGGGAACCGGCTGCCCGTTCGCGTCACGGATGTCGTACCCGGAGCGGTATCCGGGGAGCAGGTGACCGCCCTGGTCGGTCGCGTACGAGATCCAGGAGAAGAGCACCGATCGCAGCGCCGCGGCCTCGCGCGCACGGGCGGCGCTCCGCCGCGCCCCGGACGCGACCGGCACGACGATCGCCACCACGATTCCGATAATGGCCACCACGACCAGCAATTCCGCCAGCGAGAGGCCGCGCCTGGAGCTCCGCATGCGGGAGGATCGCGAACAACCCGTCCCGCGGCGTCGTTCCATGGCATGGTGTCGGGACGGGCGCACGGACGCTCCATAGTATTCGGCCCGCCGCAGGACAGCCCGCAGACCTCATGCGAAACGCCGCAACCGCCACGCTCGCCGCGCTCGCCGCCGCCTCGCCCGCCCTCGCGGGCGCGATCGACGCCGCGTTCCCCGCGCCGTCGCTCGATCGCTGGATGTACCCGTTCAACTCGACGCCGGGCTCGCGGATCGCGATCAGCACCTTCGGCAGCGCGCCCGGGGCCCCCGAGTTCGACAGCCGGGACGGCCAGATGCTCGTGGGCTTCGACACCTCCGCGCAGGTGCCGACCGGGCTGGGCGCGGGCCTGACGGTGACGCGCGCGACGCTCGTGCTCGAGGTGGCGAACGACATGGTGTTCGCGTACGACCCCACGCAGGACCCGTGGCAGTGCTTCGTGGGGACCTCGGACCCCGCATGGATCCCCGATGCCGACGCGGGCCAGCCGGTCGAGTGCCACGGCGTCGGGTTCCGCAACGGGTGGTCGCTCGCGACGTTCCAGGAGTCGTCGCCGTACGCGCCCGGCACCGCGAGCTTCCTGGCGCCCGGCGTGCGCAACGCCTACGCCGCGGGCCACGACTCCCAGGGCAACCTGGTGGACGTGTCGCAGAGCCCGCGCCAGCGCTGGGACCCCAAGCCGTTCGCCGTCGGCACCATCGACGGCCTCGCGCCCGGATCGGCCGTCCCCCTCGGATCGCGGCTGCGCTTCGAGATCGACGTGCGGGATCCGCTCATCCAGGACTACCTGCGCGACGGCCTCGATGCGGGTCGGCTGATGCTCGCGGTCACCAGCCTGACGTTCGTGCAGCAGCAGTCGGGGCAGTTCCCGCTCTTCATGGCGAAGGAGCACCCGTACGTGCAGCTCGGCATCGCCGCGCCGGCCCGGCTGGAGATCGAGGCGAGCACGGGCCCCTCCTGCCGCACCGGCGACCTCGACTGCAACGGCACCGTGACCGGGTCCGACCTCGGGCTCCTGCTCGGCGAGTGGGGCACGCCCGGCACGGGGACCGGCGCGGACCTCGACGGCGACGGCATCGTCTCAGGCTCGGACCTGGGGCTGCTGCTCGGCGAGTGGGGCTGACCGCACGCCTCAGCGCGCGGCCGCCGGCTCGGGCGCCTGCTCGTGCAGCGCCTCGAGGAACGCAAGCTGCGCCGCCCGGATGGTGACCTCGCCGCGACGGAGCAGGTCGCGCACGATCGACTCGGGAAGGTGCATGCGCGCCGCGATCGCGTCGTCGGCCAATCCCTCGCCGTGACGCATGTGCAGCGCCATGCGCTCGTGGGGCGAGAGCAAGGCCACGACCCTGTCCATGAATCCGTCGCCCGTGGGCGCGGATGCCGGAAGTCCCGGCGTCCGGGTGCGCGGCATGCGCGCACGTACTGTGTTCGCGATCTCCGCCATGCGTGCACTCCTTGCAACGCGTCGGCTCGAACCTCAGGCCTCGATCAGCGGCGCCAGAACATCGAACATCCATGTCGACCGTGCCCGCGCGGGCACCACAATCCGACCGCCACTGCCGTGCGGGGAGGGTAGCGGAATTCAGGCCGCCGCGGGCAAGGCCACGATGTTTTCCGTGAGGGAATCCCATGAATCGCGGAAGCCGTCCGCGCCGACGAGCGGGCCGATCGCGGAGACCACGAGCGGGTCGAACTGGGCGCCGGACTGCGCGTCCAGCTCGACGAAGGCCTCCTCCAGGCTGACCGCCGGGCGGTACGGGCGCACGGAGGTCATGGCATCCAGCGCGTCCGCCACCGACACGATGCGGGCGTGCAGCGGAATGGCGTTACCGAACACCCCGTCGGGGTAGCCCAGGCCGTCCCAGCGCTCGTGGTGCCAGCGCGCGGTTGGCGCCGCGAAGGCCAGGGCCGGGATCTTGCGGAGGATCGCGCCCCCGAGCACGGCGTGCCGGCGGATCGCGGAGGCCTCGGCGGAGGTCAGCGGACCGGCCTTGCGGAGCGCCGAGGCCGGCACAAGCATCTTGCCGACGTCGTGGAGCATGGCGGCGATCCGGAGCTGGCGGAGCTCGGGCGCGTCCATCCCCAGCGAGGAGCCGAGCATGGTCGCCAGCGCCGCGACGCGCGCGGCATGGCCGGACTGCGAGGGGTCGACCTCCTCGACCTGGGCGACAAGTTCTGCGACCAGGTGGGAGAGCGCGCAGTCGGTGGCGGGGCGCGCCGGAGCCGGATGACCGGGCGTGCCGCGCGGCTCGGCGAGGATCCACTGGGCGAACGCCGGACGGAGCGCTGCGCGCGGTTCCTCGGCGTGGATCTCGGGACGGTCTCGGTGGGCGTTGCGTGCCATTCGTATTCGTCTCCTTTGGTGCGGCGGCATGCCGCCACGGCACCGGGATCGGCGGGCGCGGGGTCGGCCTGAAGCGCGCGTTCCGGTTTTTCCGGCGTTCGCCGGCATGGCGCGGAAAATCGCCCCTGCCGCGCGGGAAACGCGGTTCGCTAGACTTCGACCTCGATGCGGGTCGCTCCCCTGCCGATGTACCGGCCCCCGAAGGCCCGCGCCGTGGAGGTGGCCTGCGCCCCCGATGCGGGGGCGGAGCTGGCCCGGCTCCCGGGCAGCAACTTCGCCCGGATCCTGGGAGGGGTGACGGGCGCCCCGGCGGCGCGCAAGGCGCTCGATGCGCTCGTGGCGGAGGGCGCCTTGGTCGCCGACCCCGTTCCCCGCATGTTCGTCTACCGCGCATCCCACCAGGGCCGGCGCTGGATGGGCCTGGTCTGCGCCGCGGACACGCGGGACCTGGTGCACCTCTTCCCGAACGCCGCGAGCGACGAGGAGATCAGCGCCGCGGAGGCGGACCTCGCCGCCGTCGACGCGCAGCTCGTCCCCGCCGTGGTCACCGTGGACGGGTCGCAGGACCTCGCGTACCAGTTCGTGTGCGACACCAACGAACGGCCCGCGTACCACTTCGTGGCGCACGACGGCTCGACGCACAGCGCGTGGGAGGTGCGCGAGCCCGCGCCCTACGCGACCGCCCTCGCGGACCTTGCGCCCTCGGAGGTGCGTTCCGGCGCGGCACAGCTGGTCGCGGCGCACGTCGCGGGGAAGATGCCCCTGGTGATCGTGACGCCGGACGCCGACGGTCCTGCCGCCGCCGGCCCGCTCGCCCCGCGCTGCGGGCTGTTCGTCGCGCGGCCGTCGCTCGGGTGATGCCGCCGACGGCGGGGCAGCGCCCGGGCACGACTACACTTCGCCCATGACAGCGTTCGCCTCCCCCGGACCGTCCGCCGCCAGCGCCGCGGGTCCCGCCAAGGTCCTCGTCTGCGACCCGATCGCCAAGAGCGGGCTCGACGCACTGCGCGGGCTCGGCTGCGTGGTGATGAACGACCCGGAGCTCGCCGAGGGGACGCTCGCGCGCGCCGTGCGCGACACGAGTCCCGACGTGCTGATCTGCGGCACCACTCCCGTGACCGCCGAGGCCATCGAGGCC
>JBILFU010000122.1:0-6062 GCA_044351405.1 Phycisphaerales bacterium | reverse complement strand
ACCTTCTGCTGCGGCACGCCGGGCTGCGACTCGGGCTGCAACAAGGGCTGCCTGTCGGTCCACCAGGAGCCCTACTGCGACGACGCGTTCTGCTGCGACGCCGTCTGCCGGGCGGACCCGCTCTGCTGCCTGTATTCGTGGGACACCCTGTGCGTCGAGGCCGCCCTCGAGCGCTGCGCCGGCGCGTGCGGCCTGCCGACGGCCGGCGACTGCTTCGTGCCGCAGGTGTTCGGCGGATGCCGCCAGGCCTCCTGCTGCGCCAAGGTCTGCGCGTCCGACCCGACCTGCTGCTCCGAGGAGTGGGACGAGCTCTGCGTCGCCGCGGCGATCAAGAATCCCGACGAGTGCAAGCGCCGCGAATGCGGCGAGTACGACGCCGGCCCGAGCTGCCGCGCGCACCCGAACGGCGCCTCGGAGGACGCCGACTGCTGCAAGGCCGTCTGCGCGGGGGACGCCTACTGCTGCGAGGTCGAGTGGGACGATGCCTGCGTGGACATCGCCCGGGGCATCCCGGACTGCGGCTGCACCTTCGAGTGCGGCGACGCCTGCGCCGGCGACTGCTGCGTCGCCCACGCCAACCCGTCGTGCGACGACGAGGAGTGCTGCAGCCAGGTCTGCGCCCTCGACCCGTACTGCTGCCAGGTCATCTGGGACGCGGCGTGCGCGGCCGAGGCCCGGGGGACCTGCACGGGCCGCAAGGAAGCCTGCCCGGTGCCGCCGTGCGGCAGCGACCTGCTGCCGAGCTGCTGCGTGCCGAGCAACGCGCCGAACTGCCAGAACGCCGACTGCTGCACCGCCGTATGCCAGCTGGACCAGTTCTGCTGCGACATCGCGTGGGACGTGGTCTGCGCGCAGCTGGCGCTGGCCAATCCGGCCTGCGGCTGCGATGGCCTGGTCTGCGGGGACCCCAACGCGGGCAGCTGCACGCAGGTGCGGCCCGAACCCTACTGCAGCGACGAGGGATGCTGCGTCTTCGTCTGCGACATCGACGTCAGCTGCTGCTCGCTTTCCTGGGACGAGGATTGCGTGCTCCTGGCGGAGTCCTTCTGCGTGAACGGCCTGGTGACCTCCGTGCCGCGCACCGACCGCGCCGGCCGCGACCCGAGCGACCGCTCGCGCAGCTCGATCCTTCCGCCTTCGGGCTGGATGCCGGTCCGCCAGCGCCTCCAGCAGCGCCGTCCCTACCCGGTGGATCTGGAGGAGGACACGCGGCCGGTCACCGAGGGACTGCCCGTGCCGCGCCCGCCGGACCGGTCGCCGTCGCTCGTGCCGCAGCCCGCGCCGCAGGCGCCGGCCCCCGTCCCGTCCCCCGCGCCCGAGGCCGTGGCTCCCAAGGGAAGCCCGCTCCCCGCCGCGCCGACCGGCAAGAAGCCCGTCAAGTAGCGCCCGGCGGCAGGGTCACCGGAAGTCGCGGGAGCGCTGCGGCACGGCCGCGCCGCCCGCATGCGCCGCCAGCTGCGGACCGAGGTCGTCCAGGCCGCTCACCAGGAGGTGCGTGACTCCGGAGCGCTGCTCCACGCGGCCGCGCGCCAGCACCGCCGTCGCCGTCCGGCCCACGCCGGCGACGCGCCGCCAGGCCCGTGGCCGGATGACGAGGTTCGCGATCCCGCTCTCGTCCTCGAGCGTCATGAACACCACGCCCGAGGCCGTCTCCGGGCGCTGGCGGCAGAGGACGAGCCCGCCGACCGCGACGGTGCCCGCGGCCGACGCGGTCCCGGCCGACGCAAGCTGCGCGCACGGCACCGCACCGCGCCGCGCCAGCGCGTCGCGCAGGAACCGGATCGGGTGGTCGCGGAGCGAGAGCCCCGTCGCCGCATAGTCGATGGCGACCTCGCGCAGGGGTGCCGCGGCAGGCAGCGGCTGCGGCGACATGTCGAAGAGCGTGGCGCCGGCGGCCCCGGCCTCGTCGAGCACGGGTTCCCCGCCGCGCAGCGCCCGCACCTGCCAGAGCGCCTGCTGCCGCGGGACGCCGATCCCGGCGAACGCATCGGCCGCGGCCAGGCGACGCAGCGCATGCAGGCTGCAGCCCGAGGCGCGCCAGACGTCCTCCACCGAGCGGAAGCCCCGTCCCCTGCCGCGGCGCGCCGGCTCCGACGCGGCCGCCAGCGCGCGGCCGTCCGCCTCGCGCAGGCCGGACGCCATGCGGAGGCCGAGCCGCAGCGCCGGGCCGCCGGCCACCGCGTCCTCGAGCGTGCAGTCCCACGCGCTGCGCAGCACGTCCAGCGGCCGGACCTCCACGCCGTGCGCGCGCGCGTCGCGAACGAGCTGCGCCGGCGCGTAGAAGCCCATCGGCTGGCTGTTGAGGAGCGCCGCCGTGAACGCCGCCGGGTGGTGGCGCTTGAGCCACGCCGAGACGTAGACCAAGAGCGCGAAGCTCGCCGCGTGGCTCTCCGGGAACCCGTAGCCGGAGAATCCCTGGATCTGCCGGAATACCTGCTCCGCGAAGCGCTTCGTGTGGCCGCGCGCGAGCATGCCGGACTCGAGCTGCTCGCCGAACTGCGCGATCTGGTTCCCCGAGCGCTTCCATGCCGCGATCGCGCGGCGCAGGCGATCGGCCTCGCCGGGCGTGAAGCCGGCCGCGACCACGGCGAGCGCCATCGCCTGCTCCTGGAAGAGCGGCACCCCGAGCGTGCGGCCGAGCACGGCGCGCACCGCCTCGTCCGGGTACTCCTCGGGCTCCAGTCCGTCGCGCCGGCGCAGGTACGGGTGCACCATGTCGCCCTGGATCGGCCCGGGCCGCACGATCGCCACCTCGATCACCAGGTCGTAGAAGCAGCGCGGCCGCAGCCGCGGCAGCATGCTCATCTGCGCGCGGCTCTCGATCTGGAAGACGCCCACGGTGTCGGCGCGCGAGCACATCTCGTAGGTGGCCGGGTCCTCGGCGGGCACCGTGCGGTACTCGAGCGCGCCGCGCCCGTCCGCGCCGCGCGGCCACGCGGGCGACGGGTGCGCGTTCCCCAGGTCGATCGCCTTGCGGATCGCGGTGAGCATGCCGAGCGCCAGCACGTCCACCTTCAGCATGCCCATCGCCTCGGCGTCGTCCTTGTCCCACTCCACGATGGTGCGCGCCTCCATGGTCGCGTTGCGCACCGGCACCAGCTCGCAGAGCGGGCCGTCCGTGACGATGAAGCCGCCGACGTGCTGCGAGAGATGCCGCGGGAAGCCCTCGAGCCGCGCGGCCATGGCCACGGCGTCCGGGTGCTCGGGCGGCACGCCGAGCGCCTTCGCGGCCTCGCGCAGCGCGCTCCTGCCGCGGAAGCAGATCACCTCGGCGCAGAGGGCGGCGCGGGCCCGGCCCCAGGTCCGGTAGATGAACTGGATCACCTCCTCGCGGCGCTCGTGCTCGAAGTCGACGTCGATGTCCGGCGGCTCGTCCCGCTCGCGGCTGATGAAGCGCTCGAAGAGCATCTCGCCGCGCGACGGGTCGACCGCCGTGATGCCGAGGCAGTAGCACACCGCGCTGTTGGCGGCGGCGCCGCGGCCCTGGCAGAGGATGCCGCGCGCACGCGCGAAGGCGACGATCGAGTGCACCACCAGGAAGTAGCGCGCGTAGTCGAGGTCCGCGATCACCGCGAGCTCGTGCCCGAGGAGGGCCTGCACCTTCGCCGGCACGCCGCCCGCCGACGCCGGCCAGCGCTCCGCCGCGCCGCGCTCCACGAGGGCGCGGAGGTGGTCCTGGGGGGCGACCCCGGGCGGGGCCGCCTCCCGCGGCCACCGGTAGCGCAGCATGTCCATCGAGAATCCGCCGCAGCAGCGCTCCGCGACGGCGGCGGTCCGCGCGATCGCCGCGTCGAGGACCGCCGGCGGCACCGCCGCGAGCGCGGCGCGGAGCGCCTCCTCGCCCACCATGCACCGTGACGCATCCGGCTGCAGCCGCGGGCCCTCCCAGGCGCAGCCGTGCGCCAGGTCCACCGCCCGCGTGCGCTCCGACGCCCGCAGGGCAGCCACGGACCGCCCGGCGCGGATCGCCGTCAGCACGTCCTGCACCGGCCGGCGCGACGGCTCGTGGATCAGCGGGTCGCCGGTGGCCAGGAGCGGGACGCCCGTCTCGTCCGACAGCCACTCGAGCTGCAGGAGCGCCAGGTCTGCGTCCGGCCCGGGGCGGCGCGCCAGCCCCAGCGACAGGCGGTCGCCGTCGAACGCGGCGCGCATCCAGCGCAGCGACTCGAGGAAGCGGGGCTGCATGTGGCCGTACCCGCCCGGCGGCAGCACGACGGCGTGCACGCCGGGCAGCGCGAACGGCGCGAGCGGCCGCCCGCCCGACGGCGCGCGCCCCGCCGATTCGCCCGGTTCGCCGCTGCCGAGCGACTGCACCGAGGCGTCCACCAGGTCGTGGAGCCAGAGATGGCATCCGCCGGAATCGCGGGCCGCGGCGCGCGTCTCGATCCCCGCGGCGACGGCTCGCGCATCGTCGGCGACGTCCAGCGTCCATCCGGCGCGCCGCTTGCCGAGCGTCAGCAGCCTGCAGATCCGCGCATAGCCCTCGGGGCCCTCGGCCAGCAGCACCACCTCGATGGCCGACGGCTCCTCGTCGGCACCCAGCAGGAACTCGCAGCGCGTGCCGACCGCCAGCCGCACGCCGCGCTCCTTGGCAGCCACGTGCGCGCGCACCACGCCCGCCATGCTGTGGCGGTCGGCCACGGCGACGGCCGGCAGCCCGAGTTCCGCGGCACGGGCGACCACCTCCTCCGGATGGCTCGCGCCCTCGAGGAAGGAGAAGTTCGTGGCAGCGGCAAGTTCGCAGAAGTGCATGGGTTTCCGCTTGATGTACGGTTTCTGTTAGGATACGCTTCCGCGGTCTCCCGAAGGAGCCCCCCGCCTACGCTGCCGCCAATGCCGGATCAGAGGACCGCTGCCGCGCGAACCGCTTGCCGCATGCCGCGCCGTGCGACCATCGCCGCCGTTGTCGCCGTCTCCGCCGTCGTCGCCGCGTTCGCGACGGCCGGAGCGTGCCATGCCCAGCCGGCGGCGCAGCCCGTGCCCCCGGTGCCTACCTCCGCGGCAGGACGCACCCCGGACTTGGAGACGTCGCCGCCCCCCGAGCGCGTCATGCCGGCGGACGCGGTGATCCTCCAGCGCGGGACCGTGGCTCCGGGCAGTCCCTCCATCTTCCTGGACTGGGAAGGCAATCGCTACCTGTTCGCGTCCGAGGAGACGCGCACGGTGTTCCGGAACGACCCCGTGACCTTCGCGGCGCGCGACGGCGGCGCCTGCGGCCGCATGGGACCGCTGGGGGGCCTGGGCGATGCGCGGCGGTACGGCATCGAGGAAGGGCTCCTGTACTTCTTCGCGTCGGACGACTGCATGGAGCGGTTCCGCAAGGACCCGCACCGGTACATGGAGCCCTACGACCTGCTGCCGACCGGGTCGCCCGAGCAGCAGGCCGCCGGGCTCGCCGCCTTCTCCCGCTGGGTGCAGTGGTGCGGCGGCAAGGACGCCGTGAAGTCCGCCGAGCGCTACGCGCAGACGCAGTCGCGCGAGGTGCTGTCCGGCGGCAAGCGCTGGATCCTCACCGAGAACATCCAGGTCGACGGCCCGCGCTCCATGCGCCGCACGGATACCTGGCGCCGGACCGAGGCGCCCCACGAGCAGCTGACGGCGAGCATCGAGACCTCGGACGCCGCATCGGTACTGGTGGACGGGCGCGGGACGCGGACGCTCCTGGTTCCCTCGCGGCGCGAGGCCTTCGAGCGATCCGTGAACCGACTGCCCTACGCCATCCTCCGCGCCCGGTTCCGGCCCGAGGCGGGCTTCCTCGCCATCCGAATCGGCGACGGACCGATCAGCGGCGTGGACTGCGACTTCGTCCGGACCTGGTTCGAGGGCAACGCGACCAACCTCGCCATCTGCAAGGCCACCGGCGAGCTGGTGCAGATGTCCTACATCGGCCGAAACGACGATGCGCAGGTCGGCACCATCACGATGAACGTGCTCCGGTCCGGCGACGCCCGGGCGCTGCGGCTGCCCGTGCAGTGGGCGGTCTTCGGCGAGGGACAGACCCAGACCCAGCCCGGGCCCGAGATCTCGATCAGGATCGAGGGCTCGGGGTCGGGGGCGACGCA